>JBHJOQ010000114.1:0-11619 GCA_050329555.1 Acidimicrobiia bacterium
GTCCCGTGGTAACCCTTCTCCGCGAACATCCGCCCGGCCGTGGCCACCACATCGGCCCTGGTATTCCGGGTCGAGACCATCAGCGGTGGTCGTATCTGACGACAACCCGGTCGCTGAGAGGATGGGCCTGGCAAGTGAGGACGAAGCCGGCCTCGACCTCGGAGTCGACCAGGGCGTAGTTCTTGGTCATTGAGACCTCGCCCTCCTCGATTCGGCCCTTGCAGGTGGCGCACATCCCTCCCTTACAGGAAAAAGGCATCTCCGGCCTTACGCGGAGGGCGGCGTCGAGTATTGAGGTGTCGGGGGTCATTCGGGTCTCCACGGAGCGACCGTCGAGGATCACCGTAAGGTCGACGCTGCCTTCGCCTATAGGAGGTTCGGGAGGCAGTGTGGAGGTGTCGACCGGCCCGGCGAAGAACAGCTCGTCGTGGACGGTTTCCCGGTCTATACCGAGAGACTCGAGCACCTCACGCGCCAGCATCACCAGCTCGTAGGGGCCACACAGGTACCAGCCAGCTACGTCCCGGCCGCCGAGCATGCGGTGAATAGTCCCGATTTTGTCTTGGTCGATGCGACCCGAGAGCAACGGCAGATCAGAACCCTCCCGGCTGAGGATATGGAAGAGCTGGAAGCGCCCGGGGTAGCGGTCCTTCAACCCCTCCAACTCGTCGAGGAACATCACCGAATTCGCGGTCCGATTCCCGTAGATGAGGGTCCAGGAGCAACCTGGCTCGGACTCGAGGGTGGTCGCGATCAGTGACAGGACCGGGGTGATACCCGAGCCGGCGACGATCGCCACCCTGTGGGCTGTCGAGTCGGAGTCGGGTTGGATGGTGAACTCGCCAACGGGTGCCATCACCTCGAGGGTGTCACCGGCCTGTAGACGCTCTGTGGCGTACGTGGAGAAGGCTCCGCCGGGTAGCTTCTTGATGCCCACCCGGAGCTTTCCGCTGTTGGCGCTGGCGCATATCGAATACGAACGTCGGACGTCCTCGTCGTCGACCAGGCCCCTGACCGTGACATGCTGGCCGGGCAGGTAAGCGAAACGGTCAGCGAGGTCGGCCGGGACGTCGAAAGTGATCGCAACTGCATCGTCGGTGAGGGGGGTCACCTCGACCACCCTCAGCTCGTGGAAGGTGAGCTGTGATGACACTCAGTGCTCCTTGAAATAGTCGAAGGGGTCACCGCACGCCGAGCAGACCATGAGGGCCTTGCACGCGGTCGAACCGAATTGGGCGATCAACCTGCTGTCCCCACGTCGGCACTTGGGACATCTCACATTCGAAGGTGCCGTCGGCGGGGCGATCCCGAAGTCCTCGAGCTTGGCCCGGGCCTCGTCGCTCATCCACTCGGTTGTCCACGCCGGCTGGTAGACGACGTTGATGCCCACGTCGGCAAAGCCAACCCGGGTCAGGGCGCGCTTGATGTCGTCTTCGATCTGTCCCATGGCCGGACACCCGGAGTAGGTCGGGGTGATGGTCACGACCACCCGCTCACCGTCCAGGTCGACGCTGCGGAGCACCCCCAGATCTTCGATGGTGAGCACCGGGATCTCCGGGTCGACCACCCTGGCCACCACCTCACGAGCCGATAGCTTGGTGGAGACCATCACCACTCCAGCCCCGGATAGGTCCGTTGCATCCACTGCATCTCGGTGAGCAGGTAGCCGAGATGCTCGGTGTGGTACCCGATCCGACCCCCGGTCTTTTGATAGGGGTCCTCGGGTTTGATCAGACCGGTCTCCGCCAGCATCCCATCGACCAGGCGGTCCCACCCCGCCCGATATCCGTACCCATCACCCTCGAAGATCTCGCCGGTGAACCGCCAAAGGTCATCGATTGCGTTCTGTGCCCTGAGGTTGGACTCAGTGGTCCCACCCGCCATGCGCAAGATCCAGCCCTGGCTGAACCGGTAGTGGTACTCGGCTTCCTTGATCGCCTTGGCCGCGACACCCGCAACGATCTCGTCGTCAGATTCTGCTAGATCTGGCCAGAGCTGGAGCTGGTAACAATCGATGAAGAACTGGCGGACGATGGTGTGGGCGAAGTCGCCGTTGGGCTGCTCGACGAGGAGGAGGTTGAGAAACTCGCGGTCGGTCCTGCCCATCGCGTACTCGTCTTCGGCCTTGCCTTCAGCCCTGCCCAGATGTTGATAGAGGGCCCGGGCGACGCCGAGGTGGTCGAGGCCGATATTCCCGAGGGCGATGTCGAGCTCGAGCTCGGGGGCTTTCGAGATCCACTCTCCGAGGCGGTGGGCGAGCACCAGGTTGTCGTCGGCATGGCCGAGCAGCGCCAAGGCCGGCGTGTCAGGCCGCACCAGTGGCATGCCCTGCGGCGGACCAGAGACAACTGCATCGCTCACATGTGCCCCACTTCGTCGGGGATGTCGTAGGCGGTGGCATGCCTGTAAACCTTCTCGTTGGCGTTTACGTAGCCCACCGCGTCCTCTGGCTCGAAAGCATGAACTTCCTCGCTGGGAACGACCCAAACGCTCACCCCTTCACCGCGGCGGGTGTAGACGTCACGGGCGTTCTGGAGAGCGGTCTCGGAATCGGCGGCGTGCAGGCTGCCGATGTGGACATGGGAGATCCCGCGTCGCGCCCTGACGAACACCTCCCACATCGGCCAGGGATCACGACCGGTGTCGATGTGCTCTTCTAGGTCGGCGGACTCGCCGGGGGCGACCGGTACGTCGTATGTCATCAGGCAGCGTCCTTCTTCGATTGCGTGGCCGCGTAGGCGTTCGCCGCTTCACGGACCCAGGCACCTTCCTCCCAGGCCCGGGTCTTGTTCTCGATTCTTTCCCGGTTCATCGGCCCGTCGCCTTTGACCACACGCCAGAATTCTTCCCAGTCGACCTCCCCGAAGTCATAGTGTCCCCTTTCCTCATTCCATTTGAGATCAGGGTCGGGGATGGTGAGCTTGAGATAACTGGCCTGGGGGACGGTCATGTCGACGAACTGCTGGCGGAGATCGTCGTTGGATACCCGCTTGATCTTCCATTGCATCGACTGTTCGGTGTGAGTGGAGTCGGAATCGGGGGGCCCGAACATCATCAGCGAAGGCCACCACCAGCGGTTGAGTGCGTCCTGGGCCATCGTCTTCTGCTCCTCCGAGCCCTCGCAGAGCCGGATCAGCGACTCGTAGCCCTGCCGCTGATGAAACGACTCCTCCTTGCAGATTCGGACCATCCCCCGGGCGTAGGGCCCGTATGAGCACCTGGTGAGCATCACCTGGTTGGTGATCGCCGCGCCATCCACCAGCCACCCGATCGTGCCGATGTCCGCCCAGGTCAGTGTGGGGTAGTTGAAGATGGACGAGTACTTGTGCTTGCCCTTGTGGAGGAGCTCCTGCATCTCGTCACGGTTGACGCCTAAGGTCTCCGCTGCCGAGTAGAGGTAGAGGCCGTGTCCTGCCTCGTCCTGGACCTTCGCCATGAGGATGGCCTTGCGATGCAGTGTTGGGGCCCTGGTGATCCAGTTACCCTCGGGCTGCATCCCGATCACCTCGGAGTGGGCGTGCTGGGCGATCTGGCGGATCAGTGTCTTGCGATACGCTTCCGGCATCCAATCGGTCGGCTCAATCTTGTCCTCAGCGTCAACAATCGCCTGAAACTTCTCTTCGGGTGTCATGACCCGACCCTAGTAAACGAACGTTCGTTTGTAAACCGTTTCCTGAGGTACAGGCTATCAAATGTGATAGCCGGGGCATCGAGAACAGTTTGCGCCTTTCAGGCGAGGGCAACCAGGTCGAGAAGGTCCTCATCGAAGTACTTCATCTCGCCATCCGGCAGGAGCATTGCCCGATCGGGCATGAGCTGAGCGACGAAGTCCGTGTCGTGGCTCACCATGACGATGGTCCCCTCGTAGATGGTGAGGGCCTCCAACAGGGCCTCCTTCGCCTGTGGATCGAGGTTGTTGGTGGGTTCGTCGAGGAGAAGGACGTTGGGTCGTTCCGCAACCAGCATTGCCAGCGCCAGCTTGGTCTTCTCACCGCCGGACAGGGTGGCCGCGTCCTGTTCGACCTTGTCGGCGAGCAGGAACCGGCCCAACAAAGCGCGTTTGGTGGAGTCTGGAAGGTCGGCGGATTCCATGTGATCGACGACGGTCTTGCCCGGGATGATCTGCTCGTGCTCCTGGGCGTAATAGCCCAATGATGCCTGATAGCCCAGCAAGACCTCACCCAGATCGGCCGCTTCGACTCCGGCGAGGATCCGCAGCAGGGTGGTCTTTCCAGCGCCGTTGAGCCCGATGAGAAGCATCCGCTCCTCCCGCTCGACAGCGAATTCGATGTCGACGAACACCAGATTGTCCCCGAACGACTTCGCCAGCCCGCTCGCCGCGAGTGGCACCCTTCCCGACGGCTCCGGCTGTGGGAAGTCAACCCGAACGGACCTGCCCCGCTTCTCCAATTCGACGAGTTCGCGCTTCATCCTCTCAACCCGCGTCTCCATCGTCTTGGCAACCCTGGCCATCTTCTCGGTCTTGCCCCGGAAGCGGCGGATGTTGTCCTCGAGACGGGCGATCACCTCGTCCTGGTGCTTACGCTCTCTCTCCTTCTGGTCCCGCCGGCGCTCCCGCTCGATCAGATAGTGGCTGTAGTTGCCTCGGTAGGGCGCAATCTTGTTGTTCTCGAGCGCCAGCACCGAGGTAATCGCCTCGTCGAGCAGCGGAAGGTCATGCGACACCACCAGCATCCCGCCCCGGTAGGCGGCCAGCCACCCGACAAGCCAGGCCTTGGCGTCGAGATCGAGGTGGTTGGTGGGTTCGTCGAGGAGGAGAATGTCGGTCTCGGCGAAGAGGATGCGGGCAAGCTCGACGCGGCGCCGCTGGCCACCCGACATGGTGGCCACAGACTGGTCGAGCTCGTCGTTGCCAATGCCCAGGGCCGCGGCCATCCTCTTGGCCTGGGCCGCAGCAACGAGGCCGCCTTTGGCTTCGAACTCATCGTTGAGGCGGGAGAACCGAAGGATCCCCCGGTCGCGCTCCGCGCCAGTCAGGTCGTAGAGCCGCTTCCGGGCATCTTCGATTTTCCTTTGCATGGCGCCGATCTGCCGGGCCATGAGTATTCGCTCCAGGGCAGTGGCATCGGCATGCTCCAGGTCGGGAAGGGCAGCCTCCTGGGAAAAGTATCCGATGACACCCGAACGAAGGACCGATCCTTCGTTCGGTGCCTGATCGCCTTTCAAGATCCTCATCAGCGTCGTCTTGCCGGCGCCATTTCGACCAACCAAACCGATTCGGTCGCCTGACTGCACGCTGAAAGAGGCCCCGGTGATTAGCAACCGGGGCCCGACCTCGACCTGAACGTCGCGGACAATGATCACCAGCCCAGGATACGGACGCTCGGCGCCCTAATCCAGCTGAATAATCCGTGCATACGGGGTCGGGTTGTGATCTGACTACCCTCGTTCCGTGGCAATAGGTGTGCTGACCAGCGGGGGCGACGCCCCGGGGATGAACGCGGCCATCCGCGCCGTGACCAAGGTGGCGGCATCCCATGACCTCGCCGTCTGGGGGATCCAGGACGGCTTTGACGGCCTTATCGACGGTGACTTCCAACCACTCACCCGCAGGTCGGGCAAGAAAGGTCCGCTGAGCCCGATACCCGACGTCGAGTACTCCGGGGGACTGGGTGGGACCCTGCTGGGGACAGCACGCTCGGAGCGTTTCTACACCCAAGAGGGCCGGGTCGAGGCAGCCAAAGTCTTCGAGAAATACTCCCTCGAAGGGCTGGTCGTCATCGGAGGCAACGGCACGATGACAGGTGCACATGTCCTCGCCGCCGAGCACGGCGTGCCGGTGGTGGGCATCCCCGCTTCGATCGACAACGACATCGGGCTCACCCGGGAGGCCCTCGGTGTCGACACCGCACTGAACACCATCGTCGACGCCTGCGACAAGATCTCCGACACAGCCCGATCCCACCATCGCGCCTTCATCGTCGAGGTGATGGGGAGGAATTCGGGATATCTCGCCATGGCCGCGGCGGTGGCTACGGCGGCGGACGCTGTTCTGCTTCCCGAACAGGACAAGTCCGCCGAAGAGATCGTCACAGCAGTGGTCGCCGAGTTGCGTCGCAGCTTGGAGGGAACACGGGACAAAACCCAGGTCCTGATCCTCAAAGCCGAGGGGGTCTCCATCCCGACGGAGACCCTGGTCGACAGGGTCAGGGAGGAACTCGGGGCAGATTCGGTTCTGGAGGTGAGGGCGTCGATCTTGGGCCATCTGGTCCGGGGCGGAAACGCTTCATTCCGGGACCGTCTCCTTGCCGGTAGGTTCGGGCTCACGGCCGTCACCGGATTGATCGAAGGCCATACCGATGTGATGACAGGGTGGAACCTGGACGGACCCGGCATCGAAACGTCCGATAGCTGGATCAAGCTGTTCCCGATTGCAGCTGTCCTCGAAGAGACCGAAGCATTGCTCGACGGATCCAGTCCGGTGACGATGGACCGGGTGCGGCGGATGGAGGCAATCCAGGGTGTGCTGGCCATCTGAAGCACAAAGTCGTGAACTGGTGCACTGCCCATGAGCACGACCCCCGGCCCGAACCCGACCTCGACCTCGACCAACAACGCGGTTCTCACGACAGACCGTTTGGAGCTCTCGTTGGAACCGATGAGGATGCGATTGACCTGTTCCCCTTTGTCCACGGCGAGCCGCGACGGATGGTTACCGACACCTTGCTCTGGGACGGGCCCGAGACAGTCGAAGACATCGCCCGCTTCTTCAGAAATCACACCACCGGGACGTTCGAGCCACACGGCTTCCACTGGTTGCTCCGGGACAGGACCGGCGAAATCACCGGCAAGGAAGGCTAAGCGATGGGAAGTATCGGGATCAACCAGCGCGGCCCGGTTGGCCGATGCGGCGTCGGCTATTGGCTGGCACCACCCTATTGGGGTCAGGGACTGATGAGAGAGGCGCTAGCGGCCGTCGTCGACCATGCGTTCACAAATCTCGGCGTGGTCAAGTTGGAGGCTGAAGTCTTCATCGGCAACTACGCGGGGATCGCCCTCCTCAAGAGCGTCGGGTTCAGCAGAGAAGGCACGGTTCGCCGTGTGCACCAGAAGCGAGGGAGATGGGTCGACGCCCACCTGTTCGGCGTCATCCCTGAAGACCTGGAGGCTGCCGGGCGATGAGCGGGTTGAGCCGGATCACACTCCAGTTCTACAAGTATCCGCACGCACTGCACTGGCGTCATGACATGGTGCTTCTCGGCGAGGACGAGCACGGCACCTGGCTCGGAGCGCCCACCGGGACGGTGATCCAGCGAGGCGAAGAGAGTCCGATGAGTTGGAAACACCCTTTCGTGCAACTGATCCAGCGCGGACAGGCATGGATCCCGATCTGGAATGTGGAACCGGACAAGACCGAAATCTATGTGGACATCACCACCGTGCCCACCCGGCCGGCACCTGACCGGTACGAAGCGGTCGACGTCGATCTCGACGTGGTGAGGCTGGTCGACGGGACGATCATGGTGCTCGACGAAGAAGAGTTCGACGAACATCGCGTAGCCCTCGAGTACCCAGACTGGCTCGTCGACCAGGCGAGGGCGACTACAGCTGCAGTTGCCGTAGCGATGGAGATGGGAAGTGCTCCTTTCGACGGAGCCCACCTGCCCTGGTTCGAGCGACTCGCGCAGGACGGCTAAGGGGTAGAGTCACCGCCGATGGGGAGACTGAGAGCATTCTTCGGCACACCTCTGCTGCGCCGGATGTCGTGGCATGTGAAGCGCGTCGCCGACAAACTCGACCGCCGGTTTTTCACCTCGGTGTTGCTGATCTTGCTGCTGATACTGGGGGTGTCGGCCCTGGCGGTGTGGGCGGCGGAGACCGAGCGAACGCTGGGCGAATTCGGAGATTCGTTCTACTGGGCGGTGACAACGGTTCTCGGCCAAGGCGATGCCTCATACGTGTCGGGCCCGCTGGGCTGGGCTGTCTCCTGGTTGCTCGGGCTGTTCGGCGTCACCATCGTCGCCACCATCACCGGTGCTCTAGTCGGATTCGTCATCGATTTTCTAATAAAGGAAGGACAGGGAATGGGAGCCTCTGGATACGAAAACCACATCGTGGTTTGTGGGTGGAACTCAACAGCGAGGGACCTGATCAAGGAGCTTTCGACCGACGACTACCAGGCCCAGGTAGTGCTCCTTTGCGAGATGGAGAGGAACCCCGCAGGCGATTCGGTGTACTTCGTCAGAGGTGATCCCACTAACGAAGCCGACTTGAAGCGCGCCGGGATCGAGCACGCTTTGTCAGCAATAGTGTGCCCGGCCGACGGGTCGAAAAAAGCCGACATGGCCTCGATCCTGACCGTCCTGGCAATCGAGTCGATCGAACGGAAAGTTCGCACCGTGGTCGAGGTAAACGACCCCGAGCATGTCCCCCATTTTCGCAGGGCTAATGTCGATGAGGTCATGGTGACATCGAAACTTGCCGCGCACCTTCTCGCCAGGTCCGCGTTGTACCCCGGGCTTTCCGAGTTGGTCAGCGACATCGTTTCGGGCGGTGAGGGATCCGAGCTCTACAGGGTCCAGCTGCCCGACGATTGCGTCGGCAAACCCATAGACGATGTCTCGGCCATGTTGCGGCGCAATCACGGAGCCACCCTGCTCGGCGTGAGCCGCAACGGGCATCTCACCACCAATCCGGCGGTGGACTTCGTTTTCGAGCTGGAGGACAACCTAATCGTCCTCGCCGAGTCGCTCGGTGTGCTCAGCCCGCTCGAGAACGCTACGGCATTGAGTGACCAGGGTTAATCCGGGATATGTCCCGAACGTCTGGTGATGCTCCGCTACCGGCGGGACTAGTGGGCCTCTAGAGCCCTTCGAAGAGATCGGCCTCCGTTGCCGGGGAGGGGCCGAATACCCGAACGAATGCCTCTGTGCCCAGCACTTGGTGCTTCTTGTCTTCTGGCACCGTCAGCATCGACCAGTCGGGGGGGATTTGAGTCCGGTGGGCACGGATTGCGTCCAGTTTGGTTCCGATGTGCTCCCGGACGTCGACCCAGCAGGTGACCAGATGGTCGGGGACTCCCGACTGCCTCATCCGGGCTGCGGTCTCCTCGTCGATCGATCCTTCCGCCAAGCGCATCTCCGCCCAGGCCACCATCCGGCGCCGCGGCCAGGCGTTCATGTAGAGCTTGGCGGCACGCCACGGCTCCTCGCCCCCGGCGGGCGGGAACCGCAGGACATCGTCTGATGCGTAGAAAGCGTCCATCCCGATCCGATGGACGTTGACATGGTCGGGATGTCCATACCCGCCGTGAGGGTCGTAAATGGTCATCACGTCCGGCTGGTACTTGCGGATCAGTGAGACCAACCTTCTCGCCGCCTCCTGATGGTCTGCCTGCCAGAAGCAGTTGGGGTGGTGGTTGGTCTCCCATCCCATCATTCCCGAATCCCGGTAACCGAGAAACTCCTGATCCTTCACCCCGAGGATGTCGAGCGCGGCGCGGATCTCTTGGGCTCGTACCTCTGCGAGGCCCTCCCTGATCGGCTCCGGATCGTCGTAGTTGTGCACCTCACCGAGAGCACCATCGGTAGCGGTGACCACGACGACGGGGATCCCGGCGGCCGCATACTTGGCCATAGTCCCACCCATGGCTATGGTCTCGTCGTCGGGATGGGCGTGGAAAGCTAGAAGTCCTGACATTGGTAGTCAGGGGCGCGCTTCCCGCGGTGCGGGCACGTTTCCCCGTTCTCCTTTCAATCCGTGCGTGCGGTTTGCCCGCACACGGCTTACCGATGGTCTTCTTAGCATGGTTACGCAGCTCCTGGATAGCGGACGGTGCCTCGGAGGCGATACAGGTCATGGGCTTCGAACCAGTCTCGGGTCCAAGCGTCGGCTCGACCAGCGTGGAGGTTGCGGCCGTAACGTTTGACCAGCAAACGTTGGAGCCGTCTCACCACGTAGCGGTCTACCTGGTTGAACTTTTGGGCGGCGTTGCCGGTCCGGAAGTAGTTGCCCCACCCCCGTAGCACCGGGTTGAGATCCGAGATCACTTCTCGGATGTCCACGTGTGCGCGGTTTCGGCCGGTGAGGGCCTTGACTCTGTGGCGTATCCGTTTCATCGACCGTGCCGATGGCCAACGATGCAGGTAGTAACGACGAACGCCGTTCTCCCACAACCGACCCGACATGCGAGCATGAAAATGACAGCCTAAGAAGTCGAACCCTTCCCGACCTTCGGTGAGGTCGACAATCCGTGTCTTGTCCGGGTGAGGCTCTAGACCCATTCCAGCCAGGATCTGTTCGATCTTGACTAGGGCCGCTTCTGCCTCCAGACGGGTCTTGGTCAGCACAACGGCGTCGTCGGCATAACGAACCAACAACCCGCCGCCACCGTCCTCAACCCATACTTGGTCGAAAGCATGCAAGAAGATGTTCGCCAACAAAGGCGAGATCACCCCGCCTTGAGGAGTCCCGGTGACCGTCTCGGAGAACTCACCCTCGAATATCGTTCCTGCTTCAAGCCACTGGCGAACCAGTTTCAACACCCGCCGATCCGACACCCGCCGACCCACCAACTCGATGAGCCGGTCATGGTCGATACTCCCAAAGAAGTCGCGAATGTCGAATTCGACAACAAACCGGTGACCACGAGGGAAGGCCACACGTATGGCCTCCAACGCGTCCGTGGCCGACCGTCTCGGACGGAACCCATACGAGACCGGCAGAAAGTCGGCTTCGAACACAGGTTCAATTACCAGCTTCGCGGCCGCCTGGACCACCCGATCCCTAACGGTCGGGATACCCAACAGCCGCCTACCACCATCCGGTTTGGGTATGTCATGACGCCGAACCGGCGCCGGACGATACCCACCAGCCCGGAGAACCCCAGCGAGTTCCGTCAACAGACGACCCACGCCATAAGCCTCCACCTCCGCCAGAGTCTGTTTGTCGATCCCGGCGGCGCCTCTGTTGGCCCGCACCCGTCTCCACGCCTCCTCCAAGACGTCACTCCTGTAGATCCGGTCATACAGGGCGTGGAAACGCCGCTCCGGGGACTGCTTGGCCGCAGCCCATAGCCGACGTTGAAGGTGTCGCACTTTGTCACCGGACTTACGTCCATTGGGGTAGTTGGACCGGACTGACCCGGCCATGCCCTCACGCGTGCCTTCACCATCGACGTGACCAAAGTCGGGGCCCTTCCCTGACCACAGGTTATGTTGTCCTGTGGCTCGTGACGGTACTACGACCCCGTCGGACTCCCGCTGCCCTCCACCAGCTTTCACCATCGGCTTATACCAGTGGTCTTTGCCCGACAAGGCCAGACAGACGGGTCTCTCCTGTTCCGAACCAAACCATGCGCACGTGCCGCCCCCTCTACCCCGGAAGAACCCCACAGGCTGAACCCGGAACAGGGCCTGTAGGACATGGCCTTCACCGTGACATGAACGGCTCGGCTTCTCCATTGTTTCTCTGACGAGGCTGCAGGATTCGCTTTAACGCTACGGCCCACACGCTTGCTCCCACCTAAGTGGCTTTTGACACCCCGCTCGGCCCGACGCCTCTCGACGACGGACTGGGGCCTGCTACCGGGCGCTCCGATACCTACCCGGACGGGACTCTCACCCGCAGGTCTGGTCCAACTTTCAGGACGCAACATGG
>JBHJOQ010000022.1:0-36680 GCA_050329555.1 Acidimicrobiia bacterium
GCCCCTGACTGCGTCGAAGTGCTCGCCGCAGCTCCCCGTGCGAGAAGCGCGCTTCTCCTTGTCAGATGAACTCGATGACTCGGAGCTACGCGCGCCCTATTTGAACGACAGACCACTAGTGCTCTGCCCCTGGCACCATGTGGGTCATGACCAAGACTGCGTTCCTGAGGGTTTACTCACCTGTCGGACCCTATGACGAAGAGCCGGTTCCCGGCTTCGTCCGATCGTATGGAATGATGTCCGAATCGGCACACGATCCTGCACATGTCGTGGAGTGGGGGGGTCAGCGAATGTCCTGCCCAAGCTATCTGAGGCTGCGGGTGCTGGAGTCGACGGTTGCATTCGCCAACGCCTTCCAGGGGATGGGTGCTTCCCTCATCCCGGAGGCGGCCGCCGAGGAAGCCGACAGGGAGCTCCGCAGCTACCGAGCTGACCATCCCGGGCATCGATCCCACGTGCTGACCTCGGCCTGGCACGTCCCGGTTCGGTGGTTCGTCGGCTTCCTGCCGGAACAACGCGAGGTGTATGGCGATGCCGACGCCCCTCGAATCAGGTACCGGTCCGGCATCGTCGAGGTACGCGATTTGCTGGGCCAGGCTGTGGATGTCTTGAGGGAGGTCGGAATGATTCATGGGCCTACCGTCGAGATGGAGCAGTTGATCTCCTGGCTGACACCCTTCCCCGATGAGTCGATGGTCGAGTTGGACTTTGCCGAGGTGTCGGACCTCTTCGCACCTGAAGACCTCTTACTGGACGACTCGGTTTCCCTGGTGAGGGAATCGGTCGAGGCGCTTGCGGCCGGGGACATGATGCGCGCCGGTGAGCTCTACGGAACGGTGGTGACCCGATGGTCCCACGCTTACGCGGTCACGTTCAGCAGCTGAGCCGCTAGCGAAAGCAAGCAAAGGCGGCCCCATTCCGGTGCCGCATCTACGAGGATTCCCCCTCCGATCACCTCATTTTCAGCCGATGTGTTGGAAGATCTTCGAAGAACCCGGGAATTTTAGTTAGCACGCGATGTGTTCATCCTTGTGAACGAGATCACAAGGACTCACCAGTCCTACGGTTTCCGCCATTGCGATGTGGAGCGGATTCCGCTCCGCCCAAGCGGTTCTCTCCTCCTCCCCAACCCGCTCCACATCGCATAACGTCGAAAGGCCCGAAGCCACCATTCGGGCCGTTCGATATCTAGCGCAAGGTCAATCCCGGCTCTGATCGTCTGAGCTCTCTTGCCGACGGTTCGCCCGTTACGCTTCACCTATGGATCTGATCGACGTCCTCGGCGCTGTCACGACGATCGGTGGAGGCCCCGCAGATGCCCTGGATTGATGCCCCACATGAAGACGGATGGGAGGGAGACCTCGCCCGATTGAAGGATGGGCTCCTCGACCCGAAATGGAACAGGGTCGACTGGGTGATGCGGATCCATGCCCTCGACGCGAGAAGCCTCCAGGCGCATGACATCCTCTACCGGCAGGCCATGCACAGCACAAAGACGTTGCGCAAGGTAGAGCGCGAGATGATCGCTCTCGTCGTTTCCGGGATCAATGAGTGCCATTACTGAATAACCCATCACCGGCGCGGTCTGCGCCGTTTGCTCCGAGACGACGGCCTCGCATCCCGTATCGAAGCGGACTATGAAACAGCAGGCCTCTCCGGGAAGCGCCGTGTCATGCTGAGATATGCGGAGAAACTCACCCGTGAACCCTCTGCTGTCGTTGAGTCCGATGTGGCGTCATTGCGCCGCGAGGGATTCACTGATACCGATATCCTCCACATCGTCGAAGTTGTGGCCTACTTCGCCTACGCCAACCGAATCGCCGACGGCCTCGGCATACCGCTCGAAGACTGGATACCCGAGGTCTGATGCCCACATTGCGGAGCAGTCGGGTGGTGGTGGGATCGGAGATGCGGCCGGCAACCGTGAGCTACGAGTCAGGGGTGGTCCTGGAGGTGGGCAACGGCGTGGCAGATGAGGATTACGGCGACCTGGTGGTCATGCCCGGTCTAGTTGACTCCCATGTGCACGTCAACGAGCCGGGTCGGGCCGACTGGGAGGGATTCGACACGGCCACCCGGGCTGCGGCCGCAGGCGGCACCACCACGATCGTCGACATGCCGCTCAACTCGATACCGCCCACCATCAGCGTCGAAGCCCTGAGCGAGAAACGTCGGGTCGCTTCCCCGAAGATCAGCGTGGACACAGCCTTCTGGGGAGGCATCGTGCCCGGGTCGGCCGCTGAGGTTCCCGGGATGGTCAGCGCAGGCGTCGCCGGGTTCAAAGCATTCATGGTCGATTCCGGAGTCGAGGAGTTTCCCCCTTTGGATCTTCGTGAGCTGGAGTCGTCGATGAGGGCCCTGGCGGAGGTGGGAGTGCCTCTTCTCCTTCACGCCGAGGACCCGGACCTGGTCCTCGGGTTCGAAACGGATACCAACTCATACGAGGCCTATCTGGCCTCACGTCCCACCAACAGCGAAGTTCACGCCATCGACCTTGCCGCGGAAGTGGCAGAACGGTCTCGGGCCCCCGTCCACATCCTCCATGTCTCCAGTGGTGAGGGTGCAGAGAGGGTCGGCTCGGCGCGCTGGTTGACCGGTGAGACATGCCCGCACTATTTGGTGTTCTGCGCCGAGGAGATTCCGGCCGAGGCCACCCTGTTCAAATGCGCCCCGCCGATCCGGGGCGGCGACCATCGCGATGCGCTCTGGGCTGCCCTCGACGCTGGATGGCTCACGATGATCGTTTCCGACCATTCGCCCGCGCCGGCGGACATCAAGGAGATCGAGTCGGGGGACCTGGCTCGGGCCTGGGGAGGGATCGGGTCGCTACAGCTCAGGCTCCAGGCCACCTGGACCGCTGCTTCGGCGCGCGGCTACGGGCCCGAGCATTTGGTTGGATGGCTGGCCGAGAATCCGGCGCGGCTCGCCGGCCTGGATCACCGCAAGGGCGCAATCGGGGAGGGGATGGACGCCGACTTCGTGGTTTTCGACCCGGACGGGGCTGCGACGATTCGAGGCTCCGACCTCCACCATCGTCACCCGATCACCCCGTACGAGGGGATGACCCTGCGGGGAACGGTTGTCAAGACGATTCTGAGGGGACAGACTGTGTATGACCGCGATGGTTTCATCAGCGGTGCCGGACTTCTATTGGAGCGAAATGGCTGATCTGATCTCGGAGCGAGTAGGCGGGCGAATCGTTTCGTGCAACGACGAGTTCTTCGCCGAGGCAAAAAATCTGATCGACGTCGCCGATCCGGTCTGGAAGCCCGATGACTACACCGACCGCGGCAAGTGGATGGACGGTTGGGAGACCCGTCGCCGCAGGGAGCCAGGTCATGACTGGTGTGTGATCGCACTCGGTATTCCCGGCCAGGTCACCCAGGTCACGGTGGATACCTCGCACTTCACGGGGAACTTCCCTGAGGAGTTCTCCCTCGAGGGATGCGGGGTGGGCAGCGACGAGCGTCTCGGTGACGCCTTCTGGGTGGAATTGGTGGCCCGCACCGCCCTTCGCGGAGACTCTGTGTCCCGGTTCGATCTGAAAGCAAGCGGGCGGATCACACATGTACGCCTCAATATCTTCCCCGATGGCGGTGTCGCCCGGTTGCGCGTCGAGGGCAATCCGGTGCCCGGCCTCGACGGAGTGTGCCCCGAGTTCGGCCTTGTCGACCTGGTTTCCCTCGCCAGCGGGGGTGAACCGACCGACGCGTCCGATGCCCACTACTCACCGCCGTCGAACATGCTCCGGCCGACCGATCCGGTCGGCATGTGGGACGGTTGGGAGACGAGACGTCGCCGGGGGCCCGGCAACGATTGGGTCGTGTTCAAGCTGGGCATGTCCGGGGCGATCCGCGAGGTTGTGATCGACACCCGGCATTTCAAGGGAAATGCCCCCGGCTGGGTCAGCGTCAGCGTGTCGGACGATGGCACCGTCTGGAACGAAGTGCTCTCCCGCGTCGAAGTCGAAGCCGACTCCGTGAACCACCGTGCGCTCTCCCGCGAGACCAGTGCCAGGTTGTTGAAGCTCGACATCCATCCTGATGGTGGGGTTGCCCGGTTCAGGGTCATGGGCATGCCCGATGCTCGTTCTGCGACCGCAAAGCGGCTCCACTACCTGAACTCGCTGCTCGGCCAGTCGGCAACAGGCTTCTTCCACACCGCATGCCAATCCACCCGGTGGGTGTCCTCGATGCTGGCGTCACGCCCGTTTTCGACGGTCGGGCAGGTGGTTGAGGCCGCAGAGGTCTTCTTCCTTGAACTCGAAGAAGAAGACTGGCTCGAGGCATTTGCCGGCCATCCGAGGATCGGGGAGCAGGGCGATGCGATTGCAAACCGGGAACAGGCCAGTTCCCGAAATGCCGATTCAGCCGTCCTCTCGTCCCTTGGGGAGCTGAACCGTCGCTACGAGGAGAAGTTCGGCTTCACCTACATCGTCTACGCAACTGGCAAACACGCCCGCGAGATGCTTGAGATCGCACAGGAGAGGATCGAGAATTTTCGCGGGACCGAGCTGGAGATCGCCGCCCGCGAGCAACAAAAGATCACGGCGACGAGACTGCGTCGAATGCTGTGCATCCAGGAGGACTGATGATCTCGATTTCGACCCATGTGCTCGACACCGGCTCAGGTGAGCCCGCCTCCAAGGTGAGGGTGGTCCTGCAACGGCGCGCCGGCGAAGGGTGGGTGGAGGTCAACTCTGCAGTCACCGACGGCGACGGCCGCGTTGCCGGCCTCGGGGCTGATCTTGACGCCGGTGCCTACCGCATCCACTTCGACACCGGCGGTTACGGCAACCGGTTCTATCCGGAGGTGGTGGTGGCGGTCGACCTCGACGACAGCAGCGATCACTACCACATCCCACTTCTCCTCAGCCCCTTCGGCTATTCCACATACCGGGGCAGCTGAGGTGGCGGAGCTCGGGACCAACCGGTGGGGCAAGTCGGCCGTTCGCCTGTCCAAGTTGATCCGCGGCGATGACCGGGACGAGTTTCTCGATCTCGAATTCCAGGTCCTCATGACGGGCGATGTCGGGGCTGCCTATCTCCTAGGCGACAACGCCGCGGTACTCCCCACCGACACCACCCGTAACACAATCTACGGCCTCGCCCAGGACCACCTGACCGAAGACCTCGAGGCGTTTGCGACCGTCCTCTGTGAGCACATGGTGGCTAAGGAAGGGATCGAGTCGACCGAGGTGACCATCCGGCAGCGGCGGTGGCGCAGGGAGGGCTCTACCGGATTCACCGGCGGGGGGTCGGAGCGACGAGTGGCCCGGGTGCGGGTTGAGGAATCAGGAAGCCGGGGTACCGAAGCCGGTATCGAAGGCCTGGTGGTGCTCAAGACCGGCGGCTCAGCCTTCGTTGGTTTCCCCAGGGACGAGTTCACGGTTCTCCCCGAGGCGGAAGATCGCGTGCTGTCAACCTCGATCACCGCTCAATGGGCGTACACGGAACTTCCCGCCGATACCAGCCGCACCTGGGAGTCGGTACGCGAGGTCATGTTGGAGCACTTCTTCGCCGACTGGTCGGCGTCGGTCCAACACCAGGGCTGGTTGATGGCCCAAGCGGTTCTCGATTCGGTACCAGAGATCGGCGAGATCAGCTTCGAGCTGCCTAACCAGCATCATCTGCACTTCGACCTGGCCCGCTTTGGCCTCGATGACGGGCACATCGTCTTCCATCCGGTTTCCGAGCCCTACGGCGACATCCGCTTCACCGTAACCCGCTGATTCTCAGACCCTTCTGTGTCGATTTCCGCGACGGGGTGGTGTTTCAGATCGACACAGAAGGGAGTCAGCCTGTCCAACATTGCATCTGTGTCGATGTATGCCACCGGGTCGTGTTCTAGATCGACACAGAACGGAAAGTGCAATCGCACCGCTTGAACTGGGAACCGATCTGACGCAAAGTTGGGTCGTGGGAGAGAGGGATGAAGCCGTTGCCGAATTGGCAGCTCAGCAACATTATCTGGTCACCCGTTCACAGATTGTTGACGCCGGGTACTCAGGAACGCTGATCCAGAATCGGGTAGCCGATGGGAGGTGGCTACGGCGCGAGAGTGGGGTCTATCAGGTCGATTTCAGACCGCAAGGTTGGCTCGAACAGGTGACAACGGCAGTTCTTGCAGCAGGTCCAGGATCCTTGGCTTCTCATCGCACTGCCTTGAAGCTTTGGAATCTCGATGGATTGAGCAAAGTGCCTATTGAGTTGACCGTGCCCTTCGGGCATCTCCCCGTCCCCAAAGGAGTCATTGTTCATCGCACCCGCCGTGTACGGGACGTCGACGAAGCGGAAGGGATCCCGACAACCAGTCCGGAGCGGACTCTCCTCGATTGTGCTGCTGTCCTCCCGACACCAGTTCTCGTAAAGGCGTTGGACAGTGCCGTCCGTCGCAACGCCACAACTCTTGAGGCCCTTGCGCGGTTCGTCGCCGCGCGTGGAGGCCGCGGTGTCACCGGAACACGGAAGCTTAGAGGCGTGCTTGACGACTACGCATCGGACACCTCGACCGGATCTGCTGCCGAGTCGCTTGCCCTGTTCTATCTGCGCCGTGGGTTGATCCCCGAGCCTGTGCTGCAGCAGGAGTTCATCACACGGAATGGCCCGCGCAGGCCAGACTTCTATTGGCCGCTCGCGAGGAAGGCCGTCGAAGTGGATGGCCTCGACGCACATAGCTCGGCAGCGGCTCTTGATGATGATCTTCAACGACAGAACGACCTACTCGATCTAGGAATCGAACTGCGGAGGTTCAGTGCACGACAAGTACGGCGAAATCCGGAGAGTTTTGTCACCGATGTTCGGAGATTTCTCGGCCTCTGATGTTTGTCTGAACCTTCTGTGTCGATTTCTGCAACGAGGTGGTGCTTCAGACCGACACAGAACGAGATCCGGCCCGTGAAAGGAGCGTTCTGTGTCGATTTGCGCGATGGGGGTGGTGCCTCAAATCGACACAGAACGGTTCGGGAAGGGACGCGCTTAGGTGCGGGATTCGAGGATCTTGACGAAGGAGCGGGTGTTGAGTTCGTCGAGGGTGAGGCCGGTGCGCTCGGTTGCCTCGGCTTCGCTGATCGCCCCGCAGTTGATGGCGCGTAGGAAGAAGTTCAACAGCCCCTGCCCGGTTGCGGCGTCATCGAAGACCTCACCGACAAGGGTGGCCTTCGCTGCCGACTCGACGAAGCTCGACAGGCGTTCCGCGGCCTGGTCCAGTCCCTCCAGGAAGAACGCGTAAACGGCGGCGTAGCGGGTGGGTAGCTGGGCGGGGTGGAGGTCCCAACCCTGGTAGTAGGCATGGCTCAGCGAGTGCCTGACATGGTCGTAGTGGAGCCGCATAGCACGGCGCACGCTCTCACGGTTCTCTGCAACCTGGTCGGGGGCGAGGTCATTGCCGCGGTGAACCGGCACCGGCATGACATTGGTGGCACCATCGGAGATCCAAACCCCGGACCCGGAAAGGCTCACCTGAAGAACGTGTTTGGCGAAGTCGCAGGCAGGGTGGGTCATGGTCTGGTGCGCCGCTGTGATATTCATCGATGCGGTGTAGTCGTAGGTGCCGAAGTGAGCTCCGCGAACCCTTCCGTTACCAGCCGCGATGAACTTCTGCAGGCCGCTGGTCCCGTCGTGGTCGATGATCATCTGTGGGGTTTCCACCATCAGTTCCACGGGGACCGGTGGGACACCCAGTTTGTCCTCGAGTTCGGCGAGGGCTTCGTCGAGCACCACTACCTGTGCCTCGTCCTGGATCTTGGGGAGAGTGATAGCGAAGTCCTCCGGGAGACTCCCGGCGCTCTCGACGAGGGTCGTCAAGAACACATCGAGGGTATGTAGCGACCGTCGGTACAGCTCGCCGGAGAGCGGCTTGATCCTGATGCCCAGGAAAGGCGGCAACGTGCCTGCCTCCATCCCGGCCGCAACCTGTTCCGCCGACGAACCGGCGTGCCCGTCCTCCTCGCTGTCGGCGCGGTTCCCGTAGCCGTCTTCGAAGTCCAGCCGAAAGTCCTCGATCGGCTCGCGTTCGAGCTTGTCGCGCACCAAAGAGTGGACCGCACCGGCGAGGCTGCTGTCGATACCGAGAAGGTCGGAGAGGTCGCTGCCACTGGGGCACCAGGCTTGGAAAGTATCGAGGGCCAGCTGTCCGAGTTTGCTCGCCGTGTCAGACCGGAAAAGGTGAGCTCCTCCATAGACGGTGTGAACCGGCTGTCGCTCCGGGCCATCGCCGGGGAAGTCCGATGCGAGGCGGGCATTGGTGGTGTCGAGGCGCTCTGTCCACCGGGAAATGGAGTCGTTGGATAGTGTCATCGGCCCTAACTCTATCGGCTTGCGCCCTCCCCGCCCCGAATGTTGTGGTTAGCTTCAAGTGATGGGAACCTTGCTCCTGCGCAACATCCATACCCTCGCCACCATGGACGGCGCGGAGATCGAACAGGCTTCGGTCCTGGTCCGTGACGGTTGGATCGAGCAAATAGGCCCGATGGATGCACTGCCCGACGATGCAGACAGGACCGTCGACCTCACCGACCACATCGTGCTGCCAGGCCTGGTAAACACCCATCACCATCTGTATCAGACGTTGACCCGGGTGATCCCTGGCGCACAGAATTCCAGTCTGTTCGACTGGCTGACGACCCTGTATCCGATCTGGGCGAGGATGACCCCCGACCACGTCCGGGTGGCTACAACTCTCGGACTTGTAGAGCTTGCCCTCAGCGGGTGCACCACCGCCTCGGACCACCACTACCTCTGGCCCGACGGCTCGGGCGTCGACGACCAGGTCGAAGGCGCCGCCGACCTCAATATGCGTTTCCACGTCTCGAGGGGATCGATGAGCCTGGGGGAGTCGGACGGTGGACTGCCCCCTGACTCAGTCGTGGAGGACGAGTCGACGATCCTTCAATTGAGTCAGGAGGCGGTCGAAAAACACCACGATCCGGCCCGCGGTGCGATGCGGCGGGTTGTCCTGGCCCCCTGCTCGCCATTCTCGGTGACAGGCGATCTGATGCGGGAGTCTGCCGACCTGGCGCGGAGCCTAGGTGTCCACCTTCACACCCACCTTGCCGAAACCGACGACGAAGATCGCTTTTGCAGAGAGAAGTTCGACCTGCGGCCTGTCGAGTACATGGAGAGCCTGGGCTGGGCCGGCAATGACGTCTGGTACGCCCACGCAGTCCATGTCGCCGACGACGAGGTTCTGAGGATGGCCAGCTCAGGAACCGGCGTTGCCCATTGTCCCACTTCGAACATGCGACTCTCCAGTGGCGTGGCCCCGGTTTCCCGCTATATAGACGCCGGGGTGCCTGTCGGGCTCGGAGTCGACGGTTCTGCTTCGAATGACTCGTCGAACATGCTGACTGAGGTGCGTCAGGCTCTTCTGCTCAACAGGCTCGCCGTTTCCCCGGGTGTGGGCCAGGGCGATCTGATGACGGCACGCCAGGCCCTTCAACTGGCGACAACTGGAGGGGCCCGCGTGCTCGGACGCGACGACATCGGCTGCATCGCCCCTGGATACGCCGCAGATATGATCGCCATCGACCTCAACCGTGTGGAATTCGCCGGTGCGCTCCACGATCCCGTTGCCGCAGTGGTGCTCTCCGGGTCCTCGAAGGTCGATCATTCATGGGTGGGGGGCCGACCTCTGGTCGAGGACGGGAAGGTTGTCGGCATCGACGTCGGTGCCCTTGTCGACGGGCACAACCGACTGAGCAGGGCGTTGATCAGGTAAGTTCCGGATTATGCACGTCACTTATCCGGACTCGCTTGCCGATGCGCTCGAAGCAGTCGGCGCCGGTGCGACACCTCTGGCCGGGGGCACCGACCTCATGGTGGAGACCAACTTCGGCCACGCCGACCCCCAGCATGTGGTGGTGCTCCGTCGTCTCGAAGAGCTTGCCGTCTGGGAGGGGAACCTCATAGGCGCCGGTGTCACCTGGAGGCGTATCGAACGGGCCGGGCCCCGGGCGCTTGGTCAGGCGGCGCGGACAGTTGGATCACCCCAGATCCGCAATGCGGGGACTCTTGGCGGGAATATCGGGACCGCCAGCCCGGCCGGCGACGGGTTGCCGTTCCTTGCTGCGGTCGACGCCAGCATCGAGCTTGCATCATCCCGCGGCACGCGGTTGATGCCCTGGGACGAGTTCTTTGTGGGCGTCAAGAAGACTGCCCTCGGTCCGGACGAGATGATCACCGGGGTCCGCCTGCCCGACGAGCTGCCGGAGCGGCAAGAATTCGCCAAAATTGGGGCCCGCAATGCAATGGTCATCGCCACCGTCTGTTGTGTCGTCACCAGGGGTGATGGGGGAGCGACCCGGGTGGCTCTCGGCTCAGTGGCGCCAACACCAATACGGGCGCGTCGCGCTGAGGAAATGATCTCGTCGGTGTCAGCTCCCAGCGAAGCCGACCTGGCCGAATTCGCCAGGCTGGTCTCCGAGGAGGTCACGCCGATCACCGACCATCGCTCCACCGAGGAATACCGCCGCCATGCGTCCGGGGTGCTGGCGCGGCGGTTGCTGGAAAGGTGCTTACGGTGATTGTCTCCTTCGTCCTCAACGGGCAGCGCAGCACCGCAAGGGTAATGGCGCCTACGAGCCTGCTCGACGTGTTGCGCGACGAGATGGCGCTCCTTGGGTCGAAGAGTGCATGTGAGCAGGGTGAATGCGGCTCTTGCTCCGTGCTGCTCGACGACGAGTTGGTTTGCTCGTGCCTGGTGATGGCGGTCGATGCGGAAGGCTCCGACATCAGGACCGTGGAAGGCATGTCACCTGGAGATTTCCTTCACCCGGTTCAAGAGGCGATGCACAGGGCCGGTGCTGTTCAGTGTGGCTTCTGCACCCCCGGATTCGTGGTGGCGGCGGTCGATCTGTTCGAGAAGAACCCGAAACCGAGCACAGATGAGATCAAGGAGGCACTCGCCGGGAACCTGTGCCGGTGCACGGGTTACGGTGCAATTCTTCGGGCCTTCGAAGGCCTTGCCGGGGGCCAGAAGTGACGACCAGGACGATCCAGCCGGTCACCGATATCGAAGGCGGCGTTGGCGAGTCTCCGTTGCGGCCCGATGGCATCCCCAAGCTCAAGGGCGAGTTCGACTTTGCCCAGGACCTGAGCGCGGACATGATGTTGTGGGGCGCCACGGTGCGCAGCCCGCATCCTCATGCCCGCATCGTGTCCATCGATATCGGCCCCGCCCTCGCTATCGGTGGGGTGCATGCGGTGCTCACCGCCGATGACGTTCCGGGCCGAGCCGTGTTCGGGTTGGAGCACCCCGATCAGCCGGTGCTTGCTCGCGGCAAGGTCAATTACTGGGGCGAACCGGTGGTTGTGGTGGCCGCCGAAGACGAACGCACAGCACGGGCCGCCGCCGGAGCGGTTGTCGTCGAGTACGAGGTGCTCGAACCCCTGGTGGATACCGACGAAGCAGATCGGCGGGACGAGGTGTTCCGTCGGATGAGAATCCGGCGGGGGGACCAGTACGTCACCGGCGACGTGATTGTCGAAGGCAGCTATGAAGTGGGGATGCAGGACCAGGCACCGCTGGGTACCGAGGCCGGCCTCGCGGTGCCCGACGGCTCGGGTGGGGTCGACCTCTACGCCACCTCCCAGTTCGTCCATGTCGACCAGGAACAGGTGGTCGCATCCCTGGGGCTGCGGCCCGACCAGGTCCGATCACACCCGACCGGAATCGGCGGTGCTTTCGGGGCGCGGGAGGATGTCAATCTGCATATCCATCTCTGTCTGCTCGCCCTGCATACGGGTCGTCCAGTGAAGATGGTGTACCACCGCTCCGAGTCGTTCACCGGCCACGTCCATCGTCACCCGGCGCGGCTCTGGTACCGCCATCACGCAGACCGTGACGGAAGGCTGGTACGGGTCGAAGCCACTGTTGCGATCGATGGCGGTGCGTACGCATCGACAACCGCCGCCGTGCTGGCGAATGCAGCGTATTTCGCGGTCGGGCCCTACCGGTGCGACTCGGTCGCTGTCGACGGCGTCGGAACCCGGACCAACAATCCGCCTTGTGGTGCCATGCGAGGTTTCGGGGCAGTACAGGTCTGCTTCGGCTACGAGGCCCAGATGGACCGCCTCGCCGCCGAAATCGGGATCGATCCGCTGGAGCTGCGGCGCCGGAATGCGCTTGCCACCGGCGATCCGATGCCGACCACCGGCCAGATAATCGAAACTCCGCTTCCGACCCTCGATGTGATCAACTCGCTGGAAGCGATGCCGCTGATGGGCAATGGCCGCAACGAGAGTCCTTTCGATCTTCCCGGTGGGACCGGCCTTACCTCCGAGGCTGCCCATGTCGTTTCCGGGATCGGGTATGCGCTGGGAATCAAGAACCTCGGCTTCAGTGAAGGCTTCGACGACTACGCCCAGGCCCGGGTTCTCCTCACCGATGAGGGTGCTGTGGTCGAGACCGCAGCGATCGAGGTAGGTCAGGGACTGGTCAGTGTCCTGGCCCAGATCCTCCGCACCGAGCTAGGAATCTCCCGGGCTACCGTGCGACACGTCGATACCTCCCAGATCGATTCTGCCGGCTCGACCTCCGCATCCCGTCAGACCCAGATAACCGGCGGGGCGACGATGGAGGCTGCCCGCAACCTGCGTGGGCGGATTCTCCAGGCCCACGGTGGCGACCGCCTCGACGACAGCGGAGTCTGGAAAGGCGACGATCTGGTAGCGCCGATGCCTGCGGTCCTGGACAGGCACTGGGAAGAGACCGTCACTTTCCGCCACCCTCCTACATTCGCGCCCGATGAGGATGGCCAGGGCGTGGTCCACGCGGATTTTGCGGTCGCCGGCCATCGCGCCGTGGTAAGCGTCGACGCCGAGCTCGGTTTGGTGAAGGTCCATCGGGTGGACACGGCCCAGGATGTCGGCAGGGCCCTGAACCCGCAATCGGTGCGGGGACAGATCGAAGGCGGGATCATGCAGGGGGTGGGCCTTGCCGTCATGGAAGAGCTTGTGGTCAGCGAGGGTGTGATCAAGAACCCCAACTTCACCGACTACCTGTTGCCGACGATTCTCGATGCCCCCGATGTGGAGGCTCTGTTGATCGAGCAGGAGGGCTCCTGGGGCCCGTACGGTGCCAAAGGAGTCGGTGAGTCACCGACCATCTCCTCGACGGCTGCTGTCGCTGCGGCGATCAGGGTCGCCACCGGGCGGGAGGTATCACGGGTTCCGGTCCGCCCTCAGGACATCGCCCTTTGATGCCCTTGACGGATGCCTGCGGGACGCGCTGAAATGCAACCGATGCGCGACCTGATCAACCGGCTGCCCAAAGCCGAGTTGCACGTCCATATCGAAGGCACTCTCGAACCCGGCCTCATGTTCGACCTTGCTGCGCGCAACGGCCTCGAACTCCCCTACGCCAGTGTTGATGAGGTGACGAGTGCTTACCGATTCTCCAATCTTCAAACCTTCCTCGATATCTACTACCAGGGGGCGGCTGTGCTGCAGACTCCCGACGACTTCTACGAGTTGATGTCCGCCTACCTGCGGCGGGCCGCCGCCGATGGCGTCCGACATGCAGAGATCTTCTTCGATCCCCAGACGCACACCGACCGCGGTGTCGGGTTTCCGGTGTTTATGGAGGGATTCCACGCTGCCATGGCAGATGCCTCCGGGGTGAGCGCCGACCTGATCATGTGCTTCTTGCGCCATCTGTCCGGTGAGGATGCGGTGGCCACACTCCGGGAGGCGGAGCCCCATCTCGACGGTGTAATCGCGGTTGGGCTCGACTCCTCGGAGAAGGATCGCCCCTCTCATTTGTTCGAGGAAGCCTTCGCCCAGGCCCGTGAGCTGGGGCTGCGGGCAGTGGCGCACGCCGGGGAGGAAGGCCCGCCAGAGTATGTGATCGCGGCGCTCGACGTGCTCGGGGCCGAGCGGATCGATCACGGCGTCCGCAGTCTCGAAGACCCGCTTCTGGTCGAGCGGCTCCGAGCCGACCAGGTCCCTCTCACCATCTGCCCCCTGTCCAACGTCGCCTTGAAAGTGGTCGACGACCTGAGCGAGCACCCGATTCGCACGATGCTCGACCACGGGCTGAAGGTGTCGGTCAATTCCGACGATCCGGCCTACTTCGGCGGCTACGTGGGTGACAACTACCTCCAGCTCGTGGAGGCACTCGACTTCGGTGTCGAAGAGCTTGCCGACCTGGCGAGGATGTCGATCACCTCGTCGTTTCTCGAAGAGGATCGGAAGGTGGAGCTGATTGACGAGATCAGTGCTGTGGTGGACCACTAGAGCCGGTAGGGCATCTCCAGACGGTGTCGTCGGAGAAGTTGCTCGTCGCCGAGCAGACCGGCTGTCTCACCGTCGGCGACGATCACTCCCTCATTCATGATCAGCGCCCGGCTGCAGAGCTCGAGGGCGAAGTAGAGGTCGTGGGTGATGACGAGCTGGGCGACGTCGAGGGATTGCAGCACCCCGATCAGCTCCCGCCTGCCCGCTGGGTCGAGGCCGGAGGTGGGCTCGTCGAGGACGAGTATCGACGGGCTCATGGCGAGCACCGTGGCCAGTGACACTCTCCGCCGCTCCCCGCCGCTGAGGTGATGGGGGACCCGACCTCTCAGGGCTACGGCTCCAACTGCTCCGAGAGCACCGGATACCGCCTCCTCGAGTTCGTCTCCCGACAACCCGAGATTTGCCGGTCCGAAGGCGACATCTTCGCCGACGGTGGGCATGAAGAGCTGGTCGTCAGGGTTCTGGAATACGAGCCCGACCTGCTTGCGGATCTCGCCCAACGTTTCGTCGCCGAGGGTGAGGTCTCCGACGGCCACCACCCCCCGATCGGCCCGGCGAATTCCGTTGAGGTGGTGGGCGAGGGTCGTCTTCCCTGCTCCGTTGGGGCCGAGAAGGGCTACCCGCTCACCCGGCATCACCTGGAACGAGACGCCTGCCAGAGCAGCCTGACCGTCGGGGTAGGTGTAGTGGAGGTCGGCGACTTCGACTGCGGCCCTCACGGTGTCGTCATCGCAATCAAGGCCACGACGGTTGCGAGGAGTGGAAGCGCCAGGGTCCCGAGCCACTCCCGACTTGTGGCGGACCGGGTGTCCAGCGCCGGCATCACACCGTTGTACCCGCGGGAGAGCATCGCGTCGTAGACCCGCTCGCCGCGTTCGTAAGACCTGACGAAGAGAGTGCCTGCCGATGCGGCGATGGGACGTGCCTGGGAGAGCCAGCGGGGGTCGTAACCGCGAGCGATCATCGCCGTGCGCATCCGGGTCAGCTCACCGGCGATCACCTCCAGGTAGCGGATCATGAAACTGGCGATTCCGGTGATCACCGGGGGAACTCGAAGCCTTCCAAACCCTTTGACTATTTCGGGCACCTCGGTAGTCGCCGCCAGGAGGATGCTCGCCGTGGCCCCGAGAGCGGCTTTGGCCAGGATGTTCCACATCGCCCAGACTCCCTCGCTGGAGAGGCTGATGCCGAGAAAATCGATGTCCTTGCCCACTCCGATGAAGGGAAGGAACAGTGCAAAAAAGACGAAGGGGGCGACGGCGATGAGACGGGCCAGGACGAATCGGACCGGAACCCTGGAGACCCCGACGACCGCCGCTTCCATGGCGGCGTAGGCGCCGAACGCCCAGATCGCCTCGCGGGGAGTGACGGCAACGGCCGCAACGAAGAGAAAGGCGCTGAGGACCTTGGTTTCAGGGGGGAGTCGGTGGACCGGGGAGTGCTCGTGGACGTACAGCGTATGGGCGTGTCCGGCGCCCACTACACGGGCACTTTCTCCCAGGGGCGGATCGCCCGGAACACCCCGTACCCGACTGCAAGCGTGATCAGCACCCCAGCAGTTCCCGCAATCGCGAGAGATAGAGCCTCGTTGTTGATGCCCGACGTCGCGTAATCGGCGAATACCGAATCGCCGAGAGCGTGCTCCTCGGCACTCGAGATGAAGCCAGTGTCTTCCGCGACGTATTCGAGCCCATCGGGGTTGTCGACCGCGAACTGACTGACGACCGTGGCGACGAGCAAGGTCACGGCCAGGCCGCCGATTGTGAAGGCGCGGAGCGGCACCTTGTCCGACTCCTCGAGCTGGCCCGGGTCGAGGTCGCGCGCCCCGAGCACGAGGTCCGAGCGCGATGCCAGGACGGCTCCGACGGTGAGTGCGCTGATCGAGCCTTCACCGATCCCGATCAGGAGGTGGACGCCGACCATTGCTCCGAAAACTGTGTCGAAAGGAACCGGTGCAGTGGCGCCGAATAGCCACTGGATCGAGAAGGCCGCAGCGGACAACACCACGGAGATGCCCGCTGCGAGGCCGGTCGCGGCGATCACGCCACCTTTGCTCTTGGAAAGGAGTTTTCGGACGCCCGAATAGGCGGCGAATCCCCCGTACGCTGGGATTATCGCCATGTTCAACACGTTGTAGCCGAGGGCGGTCAACCCGCCGTCGGCGAAGGCCAGAGCCTGGATCACCACTACAACCGTGACCACCAGCGCCCCGATATGTGGTCCGAGCAGGATGGCAGCGAGAGCCCCACCGAGGAGATGGCCCGTGGTGCCCGCAGCGACGGGGAAGTTGACCATCTGGGCTGCAAAGACGAACGCCGAGGTGATTCCGGCGAGGGGGACCATCTTTTCGCTCATTTGGGTCTTGGCCTGTCTGAGGGCGACGGAGACAATGCCGACGCTGATTGCGCCCGTGGCGATTGCGGTTCCTGCGGTGAGGAATCCATCTGGTGCGTGCATCTGTCAATCCTAACCCTTGTTGCGAACCGTTTGCAACAAGTAGAATCACGTTGTGACCATCGAGAGAGAACTGGCCGAACTGCTCCGCGACCGTGGCAATCGACTCACCGAGCCCCGGCTCCGGGTCTGGGAAGTCCTCAATCGCGCCGGTGGCCATCTCACAGTGGAGGAGATCGTCGGGGAGGTGCACAAGGCAGACCCGACCATCAACACCTCCTCGGTCTACCGCACCCTCGCCCTGTTTGCCGACCTGGACCTGGTCCGGGAGTCGAGCCTGGGCCCCGATGAAGGGGCACGCTGGGAACTGGGGCATCCCGACGACCACTTTCACCTTGTCTGCCGGGTGTGCGGCGATGTCGACCATCATGAGGGAGATCTGGTCGAACAGATCCGAAGTCATCTCGGCACGGGGCATGGCTTCCACGCTGAGGAGATCGACCTCGTCGTGACCGGGATCTGCGCTCGTTGCAAGTCGGATAGCTGATCACCCGTCCACCCAGGCCAAAGCCGAATACGCGGCGGGTGCTCGACCCGCACCCAAAGCCACGCAGGTAAATTCTTGGGGTGAAACCCTCACGCATCGGTCTCAGCCGCGAGCAGACGGTGGCGGTGGCGATCATCACTGTCCTGGTTTCGGTCGGCGTGGTCTGGCTGATGGTTTACGTCGTTATGAATTGCACCTCCCCGACCACCACCACGGCCACCTCCGCACTGCCTCCGATAGAGGCGACCACGACAGAAACCGAAACGACCACGACACAATCGGCGACGGCCACGAGTTCGCAGCCGGACCCGACGTCAACCGTGGGCGTGTTCGACGAAGTCGCTGCAGTCGGAGAATTCATCGACGACTTCGCAGGAGCGATCGAATCGGGCGATTCGGAGTTCCTCTTCGAGCGACTTCACCCGGCGGTGAAGGCCACTTATGAGGAGGAAGCGTGCCGGGAACACATCGATGAGCGGGTGCTCACCCTCGATGGCTATCGCCAGGAAGGGCCAGTGGCCGGCCCGTTTGACGCCGAGTTCGGCGAGTTCCCGATCACTTCCTACGAAGCGCTTGTCAATTTCGAAATCGATGGCGATCCCATGGAGGAGACCGCCGTCTTCTCGCTGACCGAAGGTGTCGTCCGCTGGTTCGCCGAATGTAGCTGACCGACTTTGCAGCGGCCGTTGCCTGCCACACTGGCGGAATGGAGCGCTCATCGAGCCTGAATCCCCGGCAGAGAGAGAGCGATCTTGAGCGCATGGAAAAGGAAGTCTTCGATGTCGTTGTGATCGGGGGTGGTGTCACCGGTTGCGGGGTGGCGCTAGACGCTGCCAGCAGGGGAATGTCGGTGGCGCTCGTCGAACAGCGCGACCTAGCTTCGGGAACCTCGAGCCGGTCCTCGAAGCTGATCCACGGCGGTCTGCGCTACCTCGAGCAGTTCAACTTCGCCCTGGTTCGTGAGGCACTTTCGGAGCGCAACCTCATGCTCAGCACCCTTTGCCCCCACCTGGTCGAGCCGGTCTCCATCCTGTACCCGCTCCGGCATCGGATCTGGGAGCGCCTGTATGTCGGGGCGGGAGTGTTCCTATACGACCTGCTCGCCCGGTTGGGCGGGAGTTCCCTACCGCGCCATCGGCACCTTACGAAGACCTCAGCACTCGCCCTGGCCCCCTCGTTGGCGCCTGCCGCTCTGACCGGGGCAATTGTGTACTGGGATGCGATGGTCGACGACGCGCGGCACACCCTGGCGCTGGCCCGCACCGCTGTTTCCCATGGCGCCCTGCTGGCGACGAGCACAAGAGTCGTCGGGATGGTGATGGATGGGAGCCGGGTCGGCGGAGTCGTCGCCCGCGACCTCGAAGGCGGGCGGACTCTGCAGATTCGCGCCCGATCTGTCATCTCGGCCACGGGGGTGTGGACCGATGATGTTCAGGAGATGGCGGGTGATCACGGGATCGATGTGCTCGCCTCCAAGGGTGTCCATCTCGTGGTTCCGCGGTCGGCGATTGACTCCGACACCGGATTGATCCTGCGCACCGAGAAGAGCGTTCTCTTTGTCATCCCGTGGGCGGAGCATTGGATCATCGGGACGACGGACACCCCATGGTCCCTGCGGCGCGCCCATCCCGCTGCCAGCCGTTCCGATATCGAATACCTCCTCGATCGGGTGAATGCAGTGCTCCGGAAGCCGATAGCAGCGAGCGATGTCGTGGGTGTCTACGCCGGGCTCCGCCCCCTGCTCACCGGCGAATCCGAGGAGACCTCCCGTCTCAGCCGGGAGCACGCAGTGCTGGTGTCCGACTCGGGGCTGATCAGTGTCGCCGGTGGGAAGTACACGACTTACCGGGTCATGGCCCGCGACGCTGTCGATGTCGCTGCCGAGAACCTCGTAGCTACGGACTCCCTTACCGATCAAATAGTTCTGGTCGGCGCGGACCGGCCCGATGTCCTCCAGGGACTAACCGTTACCCGGCCGGAGCTTGCCGAGAGACTTGGCGAAACGAGATTCACAAAGGCCGAGGCGCTCTATGCGGCGACGGACGAAGGGGCACTTCACCTCGACGACATCCTCACTCGCCGGACGCGGATCTCCATCGAGTCAGCCGACCGGGGAACTGACGTCGCCGCGGACGTGGCCCGGTTGGTCGCCCCCGAGTTGGGCTGGTCCGAGGAGGATCTGGCGCGCGAGGTTTCCCACTACCTGGCCAGGGTCGAGGCCGAACGTGACTCCCAGACCAGGCCTGACGATCGGACCGCTGATGCGGCAAGGATGGGGGCACCGGATGTGAGGCTCGGGGGACTCGATTGACCGGTCGAGCGACAGGTACCATTCTCGTTTGCGTTGGGTTTGCTCTTGCCGCCTGCACCACGGCCGACGGCGGGGAGCCAACCACCACCCCGATCGAGGACACGTTTCCGGGCCGGATCGTCGTGTTGGACGGCGGAGGTGACATCGTCACCATGGACCCGGACGGCTCCGGCCGCGTCGCGGTCACCGATGACGGCGATTCGGTGACACACTTCCAACCGGTATGGTCGCCTGACTCGCCGACCGTTGCTTGGAGCGTTGCTGATGAAGCCGGCTTCGCGCTGATGACCGCAAGTGGCGACGGTGCAGACCTCAGCCGGATCGATGTGTCGGGTTTCCCGTTCTATATCAATTGGTCACCCGACGGCGAGCAGATCGGCATCCTCCACGCTGGAACCGGGGGCGCACTCGACTTCGTCTTGGTCGACCCGGAAGCGGGCAGAGCGACTCAGCTCGACAGCGGATCGCCCTACTACTTCTCCTGGAGTCCCGGTAGTGACGCTGTTGTGGGGCACGTGGATGGTGTCAGGCTCGCGATCTTCGACGAGTCGGCAACGCCGACGGATATCGGACCGGCGTCGCCCCGGTTCTTTGCCCCTCGCTGGGTTCCCTCCGGCATTTTCTATCTCGGCCCTGAAGGAGTGACCCTGCGCAACAACGACGGGACCAGCATGGTGTTCCCCGCGCCGCCGTCCGGCCAGGTCAGTATCAATCCCAACCCGCAGGGCTCGTTGGTGGCTGTCCACAGCCTCGGCGGCTCAGGCGGGATGACGGTCGGGCTTGGAACCCTGGCCGTTGACGAGCCGCGTAGCGTCGCGATCCTCGACATCGAATCCGGAATCTCCGAGGTCGTCTCAACCACTCTGTCGGTTGGATCTTTCTGGAGCCCCGACGGTGCACGGCTTCTCATCCTCGAAGTCAACGCCGACGAGAGGGTGGTTGATGTCGTCGTATGGGAAGCCAGTGAAACCCGGCTCCTCACCACGATTGAGATCCCCGGATCACTGATCACCGAAGCACTTGCCTTCTTCGACCAGTACGCCCAGTCGTGGCGGATGTGGAGCCCGGGGTCGGATGCGATAGTCCTTCCCGGAGCGACCGAGGAGGGCGACGGAATCTGGGTGATACCTGTCGACGGTTCCGATCCGGCCAACATCTCCGATGGAGACTGGGCGGCCTGGTCCTACGGGACCTGAGACACCTCCGGAGGCAGGGGCGAGATGGTTACCTCGGCGACCCTGCGTCCCCTGGTAGTTCGAACTCTGACCCGCCATAGTTCGGTCTCGACTGTGTCACCACGTCGCGGTACCCGGCCGAGACGGTCCATCAGGAATCCGCCGACGGTCCCGTATTCGCCTTCGGGTAGGGCAATGCCAGCCACGGCCAGCTCCTCGATCCGCAGCGTTCCGGAGACCACCATGCTCCCATCATCGTTGACCCGGATCGGATTCTCCTCAGGGTCATGCTCGTCGGTTATCTCGCCAACCAATTCCTCGGCGATGTCCTCCATGGTGATTATCCCTGCGGTACTGCCGTGTTCATCGACGACTATCCCGATGTGGTTGCGGGAGCGACGCATCTCGGTGAGGACCGAGAGGACCCGCGCTGTCTCGGGAACGGCCAGAGTGTCCCGCAGTGAGCCTTCTTCGATTGGCTGATCGAGTGCGTCGCCCTCGATCGCAATCAGGTCTTTGATGTGCACGAACCCCCGGACGTCGTCGAGATCGCCGGTGTGCATCGGAAGACGGGAATGGCCGGTTGTCCTCATGAGGTCCAGGATCTCCGAGGCGGGAACCGAGAGGTTCGCGGAAACGACATCCGGACGCGGGGTCATCGCCACCGAGACGTCTCTCTCGGCGAAGTCGATCGCTCCCGTCAGGAGGTTATGGGCGAAGTCGCCGATGACGCCCTCTTCCTGGCCGGCTCCGATGACCATTGCCAGGTCCTCGGCCGAGTGGCCGACATCGAGGGCGTCGGCAGGGCGGACTCCGAACAGGCGGAGAACGTTGTTGGCGATTCCGTTGAGAAGCCAGATCAATGGCCGGAACACCAGCATGAACGCCCTGAAGGGGAACGCCAGGAACATCGCCGACTTCTCCGGGCTCGAGATTGCGATGTTCTTCGGGGCCATCTCCCCGATGACCATGTGGAGGAATACGACGATCATCAGGGCGATTACCAGGGCGATCGCGTGAATGACGTTCTCAGGTAGGGAGGTCAGGCCCAGACCCGCTTCGAGGAACCCGGCGATGGCCGGTTCGGCAACCGCACCGAGCACAAGAGAGGCCATGGTGATCCCCAATTGTGCGCCGGCAAGGCTCAGGGAGAGATCGCGGTTCAACCTGACGGCGATCTGGGCGGAAGCGGACGGAGTCTGCTCGAGCACATTGCGTCGTGCCGTTATGTAGGCGAACTCCGCCGCAACGAAGAACCCGTTGGCGAGAAGGAGCAGGACAAGCCAGACGAGGGCGGGCCAGTTCACTGCTGCACCCCACGGCGGCCGGTCCTGGTTACTTTGACCTGGTCGACGCGAAGGCCGTCCATCGAAAGGACTTCGAAGGCGAATCCATCCAGCCTGACGAAATCACCAGGAACCGGGAATCTCCCGTGGTGGGCGACAATCATTCCGCCCAGCGTCTCGTAGCGGCCCTCCGGCCATTCGAAACCGACGAGCTCCTCCACCTCGTGCCGGTGAAGCAGCCCGGAGAGGATCTCCACCTTGTCAGGGTCGGCGACGCCGCCGGAGTCGAAGTCGTATTCGTCCTCGATCTCACCGAAGATCTCCTCGAGCAGGTCCTCGATGGTCACGATCCCGGCGGTGCCGCCGTATTCATCGACAACTACGGCCATCCCTTTGCCGCTGGTGCGCAACTCGTCGAGCACATACTCGAGTGAGGAAGTTTCGGGGACCTCGAGTGCAGGCTGGCTTATTGATCCCACCTCGGTGATTGAAAGTCGGGCGAAGGGGATTTCGATCGTGTCTTTGATGTGAGCGATGCCGATGACATCGTCGAGGTCTTCGCTGTAGATCGGGAACCGGGAATGACCCGTGCTGATCGATTCCCGGCGAAGGTCGGCGATCGAGTCGTGTTTGTTCAAGCCGACAATGTTGACCCGGGGGATCATTGCGTCGCTGGCGATCTTCTCGGTGAAGGAGAGCGCCCTGGTGAGCAGCTTGAGCTCGCTGTCGTCGAGCCAACCGGCCTCCCCGGACGACCTGATCATCAGCTCGAGCTCCTCGACAGAGCGGACGCCGGCAAGTTCCTCGCGGGGTTCGATGCCGAGGCGCCGGACTGTCCAGTTGGCCGACTGATTGAGGAAGAGGATCAGTGGGCGGAGGAGCGCGTTGACGAGTTGCATCGGGATCCCGAACCACACCGCCGAGGCATACGGCTTGGAGATTGCGAGGTTCTTCGGCACGAGCTCACCGAAAACCATCTGCGTTGCCGTGGCGAGGATGAAGGCGATTACAAGAGAGACCGCCAGACTGGTCTCGGCAGTGAACCAGGGTAGGTGCGCAACGAGCGGGTCGATCAGCCGGGCGATTGTCGGTTCAGCGATGAAACCCAGGACCAGGGAGGTCACCGTGATCCCGAGTTGGGCGCCCGACAGTTCGAAAGAGAGATTGCGCAGCGAGCGAAGGATTCGAGACGCGGACCGGTTGCCCTCGCGTGCCCGGCGCTCGATGAGACTCCGATCGACACTGACGATGGCGAATTCGCCGGCTACGAAGAAGGCGTTGAGCAGGATGAGGACCAGGACTGCGAGCAGCCCGACGAGGTTGCTTATCGGGCCACCTCACGGCCGACGGCAGGTGTGGAATCGGAGCAGGGCCCCGAAAACCAGAGGCGGCTGAAAGGTTGCGGAGGCTCGTCGCCCGATTTGTCTGGTTCCACCTGGCGAGAGTATAAGCGCCGTCGCTATTGGGCGGGAGAGCTGGGGCTTCGGCGACCTGTATAGGCTGGGGCCACCAGCCAGAGAGGAAACGTTTGGTACCTGCACCCACAGTCGGCTCGGTGGTAATCAACACCGACGACCCTGATCGGCTGGCGGCTTTCTGGACTGCGCTACTCGGGGTCGGCATTGCCCGTCGTTCAGGCGCCTACTTCATCTGGCTCGAACCCCAGCGCGACGGCGGCATCTCGGTTGCGTTTCAAAAGGTCGACGAACCCACGGGAGGCCGGCGCCGGCTCCACCTCGACATGACTGTCGAAGACCTCGACAGCTCGGTGACGCGAGCCCTCGACCTCGGCGCCTCCCACATCGACGACCACACCTCGGGAGATTTCAGGTGGGTGGTGCTCGCCGACCCGGACGGCAACGAGTTCTGCCTCGCACCCGGCCACTGAGCACGAGCACAGGCGATCAGTAGTCCCTGTCGTCGCTATCGGGCGCAGTTGTATCGGTGCTCGCCTCCGGTCCACCGATGACAGAACCGTTGGCGTCGACGACGAACCAGACGCCACCGACATTTTGGCCGCTGGTGTCACCAGGATTCAGGTCGGGGATGTAGCGGTAGAGAGGCATGCCGTTGACGGTCAGCTGTTCGGACCCGTCGGCTCCAGTGTCGTCGCCACCTGCACACGCGGCTACCACAAGCAGGACGGTGGCGATCAATGCATGTCGTGACTTCAAACTCGTCTCCTTGGTCCTCACCACCACTACGTCTCTCCCCGGTAGATGGTTCGCGTGCCAGAATGGGCGATGTGGATGCCGAGGTGCTCGGTCGTTTTCGGGCTGGCGACGAAGAAGCGGTAAAAGCGGTATACAACCGGTTCTCGGGCGCCGTCTACTCCATATCCCTCGCCATCCTGCGTGACCCGGGCCGGGCGGCTGATGCCACCCAGCAGACCTTTGTCAAAGCCTGGCGCTCGGCATCATCATTCGACCCGACCCGTGAGTTCGCCCCTTGGATCTATTCGATCGCCCGACACACCGCCATCGATATCTATCGAAAAGAACGGCGACGGATCCCATCCGACAGGGTCGACGCCATCTCCGAGGGAACCTCGATGGATCGGGTGTGGGAGGTATTCCAGGTGCGGGCAGCGGTGGACCTGCTCTCAGACGAGGAGCGCCAGGTGGTGGCGATGAGCCATTTCGAAGGCCTCACCCACGCCGAGATCGCAGCACGCCTCGACATCCCTTTGGGGACAGTCAAATCCCGTTCGCACCGTGCCCACCGACACCTGGTTGAACTTCTCAGCCACCTCGACGGAGAACCAGAATGAACCGAACCTCGTCTGCAGGCGTAGATCTGATGCACCATGAATAAGGATCGGGAAGCGGAATACCTCGCCACCGGGGCCGGGGAGGCGCCGGCGAATCGAGCGAACCTGGACAAGGCGCGTCAGGTCCTCTCCAGCGCGGCCACATGGGGCGCCCCCCCGGATTCTGTCGCTGAGGAAGTGCTCGAGGAGATCCGCGCCCGGACCAACCCGTTTCAGGAGCCCCGCCGGCGGATCTCGCCGATGCGCTTGCTGGCGGCGATGATGACGCTGGGCGCGATCTTGTTGGTGACCGTCCTGGGCCTGGGCTCTCTGCGCGATGGCACCAGGGTCGATCTCGTGGGCACCGAACTCCTGCCGACCGCAAGTGGCACGGCATGGCTCCGTCCCACCGACGCCGGCTGGTCGATCCGGATTGACCTCGACGGCCTCCCCCCGGCCGGAGCCGGCTACTACTACGAAGGCTGGGTCTGGAGTGACGACGGAGATGGTGTCAGCATCGGCACTTTCCATCTCAGGAACGGCCGCGAGAGGCTCAGCCTCTGGTCGGGCGTGGATGTCGCCAGCTACCCGTCGATCTGGATCAGCCTCCAGGCCGAGGGTGGCGGCCCGGCTGTTTCTGATGAGATCTTGATGCGCGGCCGTCTCGACCCCGGCGACGAGGACGGGTAGCCCTGGCGGGTCGTCTTGACTTTCCGCCGCCGGGCCGTACCATGCGCCGCAGATGACACGTCATTTCTCGCTTTGCGCCTGCACCTGCACTTGTTGTGCGGCCGCGCCGTGCGGGTGATGACGAAATAACCACAAGCTGATTCGACACCACACCCGCAACGGTTCTCCGCTGCGGGTTTTCTTATGCCCCGAGGAAGTCCATGACAACATTTGCCAGAACACAACTCGACTCCGACCGATTATTGCGGCGTTACGACGACGTACGCGGCCTGCTGCCCGATGTTGCGAATCCATCGCCAATCGTGCGACTGAACCAGGTCGATCCCGCGGGGAGGACCGAGACTTACCTCAAGCTCGAGTGGCTCAACCCGTTCGGGTCGGTGAAGGACCGAACAGCTGCATATCTCCTTGCGGGGCTTGCCGAGCGGGGTGAGCTGGAGGGCAAGGAGATTGTCGAGGCGTCCTCGGGCAACACCGCGATCGCTCTCGCCGCGCTGGCGGCCCTCGCCGGGACCAGGCTGACAGCAACGATTCCCGACGGGGTGCCCGACGAGAAGAAGATCATTCTCCGGATGCTCGGCGCCGAAGTCTGGGAGACCCCCGACGACCTCTGCCCCATCGATCACCCCAAAGACGGCGCCATCGCCCTGGCCAGGTCGCTGGCTGCATCGGAAGGAGGCAACCGGTTCGTGGCTACCGAGCAGTATGAAAACGCGGACAACATCCGCGCCCACTACGAGACGACTGGACCGGAGGTCTGGGCACAGACGGAAGGCCGGGTCGATTGGTTCATTGCTGGTTACGGCACGACCGGCACGCTCGTAGGCGCCGGGAAGTATCTGAAGGAGCGCAACCCCGATGTCCGCATCGTCGGCGTCGAACCGGAGCCCGGCCACCGGCTCCCCGGCCTGAAGAGCTTCAAAGAGGCGAAGGTCCCTGGTCTGTTGGACACCGCACTTGTCGACCACTCTTTGGTGGTCGGAGATCAAGACGCTTACCGGGTGACGAAGGACTTGTGGCGTCGCGAAGCGTTGATGGTCGGACCGTCCACGGGTGCGGTGGTCCATGCGGCATCGCAGATCGATGCCGCGCCCGACGACGTGATCGTCGCCATTTCTGCCGATTCGGGAATCAAGTACACCAGCTACTTCGGGGAAATCCTCGGAGACGAAGGGAAACCAGCAATATGACGGAGACAACGACCGACACCCCAACGACCGTGGAAGTGAGCGACCTGGACTGCTCCGGCCTGCTCTGCCCCCTCCCCGTGTACAAGGCGGCGTTGGTACTGAACAAGCTCGAGGACGGCGCGGTTTTGCGTCTGGTGACAACAGACCCGGGAGCGCTCAGGGACATTCCGGCCATGGCCCGCCAGCGCGGAGACACCCTGGTCGAAGTGATCGAAGAAGGTGCCAAACAGGTATTCGTGCTGAAGAAGGGGAACTCAGAATGACGCAGACCGTAACCCCACTACCGGTTGGCGACGTGCAGGGACGTGAGCCTGCACCAAGGAGGAAGCGGATCGCCCTCGTGGCGTCGAAGGGCACCCTCGACCAGGCGTACCCGCCTTTGATCCTGGCATCCACTGCGGTGAGCATGGGATGGGAGGCAGGGATCTATTTCACCTTCTACGGGCTCGACATCCTCCACAAGGACCGCTTCGAGAAGCTGAAAGTGGCCTCCCTGGCCAATCCCTCCGGGCCGATCCAGCTACCAAATGTGCTCGGGGCAATCCCCGGCGCCACCGCGGCGGCCACGAAAGTGATGCGCAAGTGGATGTCCGACGCCAGGATGCCCACGGTCCCCGAGTTCCTCGAGATGAACCGGGAACTCGGCGTCGAGTTCTTTGCCTGCGCCACCACCATGGGTGTTATGGGAGTCGAGGAGAAGGACCTGATCGAAGGCTCGGATATCGCCGGAGCTGCAGCATTTCTCGACTACGCAGCGGAAGCGGACATTTCGATGTTCGTCTGACGCTGGCCGGTCGATCTTGGCCAACTGGTCTCCGAAGCGCCGACAGAGCGGTGCGATCCCCGGCATCCACCGAAACGTGAGAATACATTCCCCGTCCCATGCCCGGCGACCGATCGACACCCCTCACCGTCCTCTTCACCGCCATGAGGGCAGCACTGGGCTCTGGGACAGGGCCGCCGATGCGTGATCCCGATGGGGAGTGTGGCGAGCACGCCGAGGAGAATGATCAACACAACCCGTCCCCAGCCCGACGCGCTCTGTCAATAGTATTCCTACTACATTCCACAAGGGGGGCAGTGGGTCAGCCGAAGTCAGACGAACTGGCTGAGCCGCATCGCATCCATTGCTGGATTGTCTGTGCCGAGTACCGCCCTCCGGTAATCCCAGTCCTCGATAGAGATCACCACCACTTCTTCCTGGCGGTGGACGGCCCAGAACTCCCGGTTGGGGCCGAACCCGTATGAGCCGTGGTGGACCACTCCCGGGAAGTAGGTGCCGGGTAGCCGGAGCAAGAGGCCCTTTCCCGGCGGCACCTCCCGTCTCGGCAGCACCTCGACCGATCTGATCTTCTCGACAGGGACCTTCAAGCTGCCCTTGAGGGCAAAAACTCGATCTCTTCCAGTCAACCTGACCACGACCAGGTCTCCACTCACCTCGATCTCAATTGCCATTCTTGCTCCATACAGATCCGACCGAAGCAAACTAGCCGCCGAACCTCCAACCCGGAGCGGCGGGGCTGGAACTCATTCGCAGTTCGGCATCTCCTCCACAGAGGGCTCGTAAGTCACCACAGCACCGTTCACTTCGGCCTCGAGGCGGGGCGGGTTCCCTTCGAACAATGTGATGTTGACATCGATGGTCTCCCCGGCGTCGAACAACTCCTCACTTTCCTCCAGCCATTCGGGTGGCATGGCATCGTCGGTTTGCCAGGAGTAGTTGTTGAACTCGCCGAGCCAGTCGATACCGCAGTGAAGGTTGAACCGGTATGGCTGCGGGTAGCCGGTTTCGATGATGGCGCCGGACTCGACATATTGCGGCCCGGGCAGGTTGGGATCCGGCCCGGTGTCACCCGGACCGGCCACCGACCCCGGTCGGGAGAGATCGACGGTTACAACGGTGCGCTCCTCGGGAGCACCCGGTGGAGGGCCATTGGCGTCGAGTTGGATGGCAAATGGCCCTTTCGGGAGTCTGTCCCGGTCGATTGCGACGACGTAGGCATGGGGGTTGGCGTCGGCGGTGCACGCCACCGGTGGGTTGGGCAGCCCGATTTCGGCGTAGACCAGTGCGCCGTCGACGATCACATCGTCGAGGCGGATGTCGGGGCAGCTGCTCCCATAGACAGCGCCGAACCAGACCACGATCTCGGTTTCGAAGTCGACATGCGGGAGCGAAGACTGCAGGCCGATCGGCTCCCACAACGCCGTGAGGCTCGCGTTGTCGGTGGCGAGGCCGGTCCGGTACGCCTCGCCGGCCGGTGCTTCGTCGGCGAGGAGCCTCCAACCTTCCCCTTCCTGAGGTTGGGGTCCGTGGCGGGAACAGTTGATGGATCCGTCCCGTCGACGCAGATCGGGTCTCCAGCAAACAGCTCCTCGATCTCTTCGAGTATCTCAGGGCTGAGAACGCCGACGTCGACACTGACCACTCCCTTTTTTTCGTACGAGCCGGTGGCGAAGGAATCGAGCACGTGCGATAGCTCCTCGCCGACACGAGCCTGCAAAGCCGCAAGATCTGCTGCGGTGTGTTCGACCTCGACGGCCACCACACCGTCGTCTGGGAACATCTCCTCGATGTCAGCCTGTCGGTCCGCGGCATTCTCGCTGAAGGCAACCGTGAGCCAGCCGTTGTGTTCCCGGTCGATCCAGATCCCCTCGTATCCCCTCTGGGTAGCGGCCCATGCCTGGACTTCTTCGATGGGCATCTCGTTCTGGACATAGATCGGGGAATCGCGCTAGGCATCCGATGGTGCCGTGATCACCGGAACGTCCTGACACGAGGGGAATCCGGTAGGAACGGGAGCGAGTGGCTCGTCGGTGCGTTCGATGCCGCAGGCCGCGACGACCATCCCGGCCATCAACAACAGCAGCGCACTTTGCCGATTCATTCCTTCTCCACGACCACGTACTCGTTCGACGTCGCCGACGGCTCGATCGGTTCCCCGAGACGGCCGGATCGACCTGTGAGTGCTATGGGCCGGGTCGTGAACCCGGGTCCTTTTCGTCGAACTCCCTCTCGGGCTCGACCACCGGCTGCATCTCGGTGGTTGTTGGAAATGAGCGATGCCAGCCCGAGCCTTCCACAACCTTTGTGGTGAGCTGGCGCCAGGCGTTGGGCTCGTTGGCCGGGAGCTCACGGAGGATATCGGGAACCACTTTGGCCCAGCCGACTGCTCTCAACGCAAAGATCATGACGGTCCCGGTCAGGGCGACGACGCCGACTGCGGCGAGAAGCACCACGGTCCGGGGCAATTCGAGAGCGAAGAAGTCGCGAAGGGCCGGGTTCGTCATCGTCACCACGAGCATTCCGGCCATGGCTGCGATCAGGCCTTTCTTCCACGGCACCAGCGGGCGGGCGACGATGCCCAGTACAAACAGTCCGATCGCTGCAAGCACAAGGGTGGCGGCTGTACGCGATTGCTCGATGGACGAGCCCTCGAGATCGGCGAGCCAGTAGGCGGTAAATGTGGCGAGGGTTGCGGCCAGACCCGTAGGCAGGGCGAACTTGAGGACCCTGGACACAAAACCGGGCCGGCTCCGGCGCTTGGAAGGGGCGAGCGCGAGGAAGAAGGCGGGGATACCGATGGTCAGGCTCCCGACCAGAGTCAGGTGGCGGGCAAGGAAGGGGAAGGGCAATGTCGAAAGGACGATGGCCAACGACAGTCCAAGCGCATAAACGGTGCTGGTGATGAAGAGGTTGGCAACGCGTTCGATGTTGGAGGTGACCCGTCGCCCCTCGGCGACAATCCCGGGAAGGCTGGAGAAGCGGCCGTCGATGAGCACCAACTGGGCAACTGCACGAGACGCTGGCGCCCCGCTACCGATGGCAATCCCGATGTCGGAGTCTTTCAGGGCGAGCACGTCGTTGACGCCGTCGCCGGTCATGGCCACGACATGGCCCCGGGATTGCATGGCGCGGACCATGGCCCGCTTCTGGTTCGGTGACACCCGCCCGAAGACAGTCGCAGTTTCCATGAGTGAGGCAAGCTCGTTGGGGTCTTCGGGGAGGTGGCGGCCATCAACCACCCGGTCGGCTCCTTCCAGCCCGACCTTGCGGGCAATGGCGGCGACTGTTTCCGGATGGTCGCCCGAGATGACTTTGATCTTCACCCCCTGCTCGGCGAAGTAGCGAAGGGTCTCGGCTGCGTCGGCGCGGACCTGATCAGAGAAAACGAGGATCGCGACCGGGGTCACATCAGAGGGAAGGCGGCTCTCCGACAGCGGCCTTCTGCCGCTTCCGACCAACAAGATCCGGTTCCCCCCGGCCGACAGCTTGGAGACCAGCTCCATTGCACGAGTGTCGTTGGGCGCGACCACGTCGGGAGCTCCGATGACCCATGTCCCATCGCCGAAGAAGGTGATGCCACTCCATTTTCGGGCCGAGGAGAATGGGACCGAGACCTGGACCCCCCATCCGGGATTGTCAGGAAACGCTGCGGCGATTGCGGCGAGAGTTGCGTTGGGGTGAGCCTCCGACGCGGCGATGGCCGCCAGCGCCGGCCCGGGGTCTTCGCTGGTGAGGAGCACCACCTCCTCGACGGTGAGCGTGCCCTCGGTCAGAGTCCCGGTCTTGTCGAAACAGACCGTATCGACGCGGGCCAGGCCTTCGATGGCGGGCAGCTCCTGAACCAACACGTTGCGCTGTCCCAGCCTGATCACGCCGACAGCGAAGGCGATCGATGCCAGCAGTACGAGGCCCTGGGGGATCATCGCCACTCCTGCCGCTACGGCGCCGCCGAGGCCTTCAATCAGGGTTCCGCCGCCGCGGGTCGAACTCCACACCAGGAGTACTCCCATGGGCACCACCACCCAGCTCACCACACCGAGAATCCAGTTGATCCCATCCCGCAGTTCGGAGCGGACCAGCGTGAATCGTTTTGCCGCGTGAGCGAGACGTGCTGCGTAGGAGTCGTCGCCGACCCGCGTCGCCCGGTATCGGCCAGACCCGGCGGCGACAAAGCTACCCGACAGGCACTCGTCGTCGGGCTGCTTGAACACAGGGTCGGCCTCTCCGGTGAGCAGTGATTCGTCGATTTCCAGACCGTCTGACGTGACGACTGTCCCGTCGACAGCCAACTGATCACCGGGCCTCAGCTCGATCAGGTCGTCAAGGACGATCCTCTCGACGGCGACCTCTCTCACCTCCCCGTCTCTCACTGCCCGGACCTTGGGGGCTGCCACCAACTCCAAACGATCGAGAGTGCGTTTCGCCCGCAACTCCTGGACGATCCCGATTGCCGAGTTGACGACGAGGACAATTCCGAACAAGGCGTCTCTTGGCTCGCGAAGGACCACCAGGACCACGATGAGGAGGAGACCGAGGAGGATGTTGAAGCGGGTGACGACGTTGGCGCGGACGATCTCGCCTGCGGTGCGAGTTGGCCGCTCCGAGAGCCGGTTGACCAGACCGGCCTCCATGCGCTGGCGTACCTCGGTGGGGGTGAGCCCCTGTTCTGGCGAGGCTGTTTCGAGGGTTGTCATCCGGGGGCCAGCTTACGGCCGCAACAACGCAGAGAGGAGGTGGATGCACCGCTCAAGGTTTCGGCCGCCTGATGCCGATGGAGAGATGCGGCCGTCGAGTTCAGGAGCTTTTTGATGAAATGTGTGAAGTGTGGCAGGCGGGCGGCGTTCATATGTCCCATCGGCACCATGTGCCCCACCGACGCCCTGCTTGCTGCGGCGTTTCACGAATGGATCCCTGCCCATATCCGACGCGAAGATCGCCTCGAACGAGTGCCGGCCGGATACCTCGATACGTTCCGCACCGGGGATGATCCCCCCGGGACGCCTCGCCCCGTCACCGATGCCCACGGTCCCGGGAGTCGAATCTCGCCTGCGCACTGACGCTCGGCAGCGAACAACCAACGGCCATGTCGGTCGGGCGTTCGTACCGAGCATCCTGTCTTTTCGTATCAGAACCGCCGGCAGCAGCTCTCTCAGAGGTCAGAGCTTCGGAGACTCCGAGGTTCCCCACCCTTGAGAGGCGAAACCGTGAGAAGGATCCAAGAGAAAATACCAGTCGAGAAGACGATCTGGCAGCCGGTATCGGTGCCGATGGCCCGTTTCATGGCATTTGAGCAGATGGCGAGATCGGCGAGGCAGCAGAGGTGGCCATGGGCCGTCCTAGCTCGACGGCCCATCCGCAACTCGACGGGCGAGCACCGCTAGCGGTTGTACCTGAACCGCCTGGCGAAGGGCAGAATCAGGACATTTCAACTATCGACTTGCCCCTGGCGTGGTCGACTTAGCCTCATGAGGTTCTTCTTCCTTTGGTCCCGACCTTCGGAAATCCGAAGCCGCCATGGGCGTTATCTGCCGGGCGAAGGCTTGAGCCCCGACCAGTGCCCGAATCGCCCAGACCGCCTGCCGCAGTCAGACCGACACCGACCCCAACTCGTGTGCTGGCAGAAGCCGCTCTCGGTCCGGTAACGTCAGACGATGCTGGATCCGCCTCGCATCGTCACATGCTCTTTCCCTCCGTCGGAGCATTCCATATGACCGATGCGCAATCTGGCTATCTCCTCCTCGCCGACATTTCGGGCTATACGGTGTTTCTCAGCGACTCCGAGTTGGAGCACGCCCGTGACACACTGACCGACCTGCTGACGTTGTTGATCGACCAAACCAAGTCGCCGTTGATCGTCTCCAAGCTGGAGGGCGACGCGGTGTTCAGTTACACCTGGGGGGAGGAGCCCTTCAAGGATGGGCAGGCGTTGGCGGAGTTGATCGAGAACACGTATGTGGCGTTCCGGCGGGCCATCGAGCTGATGGTTATGAACAACACCTGCCAGTGCGCCGCCTGCGCCAATGTCTCCAATCTCGATCTGAAGTTCTTCGTGCATCACGGGACATTCGCTCAGCACGTTCTGGTCCGACAGGTTGAGCTGGTGGGGCCGGACGTGAACCTCGTCCACCGTCTCATGAAGAACGGCGTCAAGGAGAGGACCGGGATATCGGCCTACACCCTCTATACCGAGGCAGCGGTACGGGGGCTCGGGATCGAGGGCATCGCCCAGACGATGACCGCCCAGGTCGAGTCCGTCGATCAGCTGGGAGATGTCCAGCTCTGGGTGCAGGACATGCACCCGGTTTGGGAGCGGCGTCGGAACGAGCATGCGGTCGTCTTTGAGCCCTCGATGACCACGGCGGTCGACATCGGGCTGCCACCCGAGGTCGTGTGGAGGTACCTGCGCCAGCCGACCTACCGATCGATGATCCAGGGCGGCCGGGTGGCGGCGGAGACCAACAAGGCAGGTCGGATCGGGCCCGAGAGCCAGTTCCAGTGTTACCACGGGAAGAACGTGCTGACCCAGCGGATCGTGGAATGGACGCCGTTCGAGCGCATCGTGTCCCAAGACACCGAGACCATGCCGTTGATGAACAAGCTCACCTGGAAGAACGAGTACCGCCTGGTGCCAACCGAGGGCGGCACTCGCTTGACGATCAGTATGGGCCATTTCGAAGGGCCGTGGCTGGCGCGCAAGTCGATCACGAGTCTTCTCTCGAAGGGTTCCTCTCAGTTCCAAGGAAGGATCCGGGCGTTCGCGGCCGCCGCCGAAGCCGATTGGGCCGAGCAGCAAACAAGTGCTGACGCCGCGCCGGCGATCGTCTTGACCGCAGAGTCGATTCGTGATGCGGCAGCCAGCAGCTTGAAGGTCTTCTGACTCCATCCGCCGGCAGAGCGGAGCCGAGGGCGACAACTCACCCGGCGGCCCGGTCGGGAGATCGACTCGTCCATCGGGTGTAAGGAGGCCCAACTTGGGCACGGCCCGGCCCCTCGCCCTGGGTCAGCTGCGACGGGCAACGTGGCACACGGTGTCGGTCGTCGGCGTTCTCGGGGCCCTGATCTCCCTTGTCGCGGTCGCGGCGGTCAGCGCCGCCTTTCCCCCGGAAGCAGGTGTAACAGGAGACCCTTTCGACGGTCGCCCGACGCTTGTGGCGGCTTGAATACTCTGTTCAGTGGTTGCCGCCATGACGTTCCGGCGGGCCACCCGGGAGCCCGCCCCAAGAGGTCGTCAGGCTGATGCTGTGGGATGGGTGCGACTCTCGGTCAGAAGCTCCTTGACCAGGACGTCAAGACCTTTCACCCCACCCCGGGCGACGGCAGACGCGAAAGCACCAGCTTCCATCTTCCCAGAAAGCTCGTCTAGTAACTCGGAGGCCAATTCGGCGGTCGTGGCGGTCTCGAAGAGGTAAGGCCGCTCGCTCGAGGGATCGGCCCGAACGCATGATGCCGCCTCGACCGCCCATTGTGTGTCACCTGTACTCGCGATGACTTTTGCCAGCAAGACCGTGACGTAGCCGATCTCGGTGGCAAGGCCCATTCTCTCGAAGAGGTCGAGGCCTTCGCATAGCGTTCGATCCGCCGCACCCCAATCGTCTCGTAGGATCTGAATCTGGCCGAGTCCGGTCAGCCCTACGGCGAGAACTCGCCTGTGTCCGAGGTCGCGTGCGATATCCACCTGTCGACTGTGCAGGAATGCGGCATCGTCCAGCCGACCCTGCATCAGGGCAACCGACGCCTGAAGTTGCAGATTCCAGCCAAGCATCACCTGCTCGCCCCCCTTGACCAGGATCTGCTCTCCTTCACGGAGTTCCTTCAAAGCCGATTCGACATCGCCCTGGTTCAAGTATGCGCCTCCCGCATAGTTGCGCATCCCCGCCGAAAGCACGGCGTAGCCGGATTCGTCGCCAAGTCGTCTCGCTTCGATGCTCAGCTCCAGGACCCGATTGGCGTCTCCGCGGTAAATCATGATCTCGCTCAGAGCCTCGAGAGCGATGAGACAAGCGAGGGTGTCGCTTGTTGTCCGCAACGTGCTCACTGCCGACTCAGCCATTGGAGCTGCCGATGCGACCTGGCCGAGATTGGTGAGGAACTTGGCTCCGATGGTTGCTGCAAGAGCTCTCGTGACAACGGCACCCTCTTTCTCGCTGGTCTCGAAGGTCTCCTTGATCTCGGCGAACAGCTCGGCGCCCGCCTTGATCCATCCGTTGATCTCGTAGACCAACCCGAAGGCCAGTGAGAATGCTCGGGCAGGGTCCGGATCAGCAGACTTGCACACATGTCGAAGGGCAAGCCGCATGTTGTCAATGTCCTCTTCGACAAAGCGTAAGCCGTTTTGCTGCTCGCCTCCTGAGGTGAGGTTCTGGGCTGCGATTCCGACGCGGTCTGCGAAGTATCGGGCGTGTTCGGCCGCTGTCGCGTCGAGTCTCGCAAAGTCAGCTGCCAGTTCCGCCTCGGCGTACTGGCGAAGGAGCTCATGGACGGCGTACCGGTTGCTCCCCCTGTCGAAACCGATCAGAGATTTGGCTACCAGGTTCGAGAGCTGCCGGACCGAAGCGCCGGCGACTGCCTCGGCCGCCTCTCTGGTGAAGCCACCCTTGAAGACCGACAGCCCGGCGAACGTGCGACGCTCCCCTTCGTCCAGCAGCCGCCACGAGTACTCGAACACAGCACGCATGCTTCGGTGCCGATCCGGTTGATCCGACTGGCCGGCTTCGAGAAAGTCCATGCTTTTGGCGATCTCGTCGGCAATCTCGGAGACCGGGAGGGTGTCGACCCAAGACGCAGACAGGATGATGCCGAGCGGCGTCCCGCCGACCAGGTGAAGAATCCTTGAGAGAGGATCGAGATCTTCGGCTCCCAGAGAGAACAGAGCGTCTGCCCGTTTGGCGGCGTCGATGAAGAGGCGAACCCCACTGGCTTCGAAGGCTTCATCAGGAGTGTCCCAGTCGACGATCAATCCCGGGAGGTTGATGACCGTTTCTCCGGAGATGCCCAGCTTCACCCGGCTGGTGACCAGGATCCTGACCTCTGGCGCCGCTGTCAGTATCCGGGCGAGGAGCGTTGCTCCTTCGATGACATGCTCGAAGTTGTCGAAGATCAGCAGTTGGCGTTCGTTGAAGAGATGAGCCAGCAGCTGGGTCTCGAGATCATCGTTGCCGGTGAGGGAGATGCCGAGCGACTCCGCAGCCGTCTGGGCGATGTCCCGGTGTGAGTCGATCGGGGCGAGGTCGATGAAGTAAACCCCGTCGGGAAACTCCGAGACGAGCTCGGCGGATGCCTGGATTGCCGAACGTGTCTTGCCTACCCCGCCTGGTGCCAGA
>JBHJOQ010000051.1:0-6231 GCA_050329555.1 Acidimicrobiia bacterium
AAATCGACAGCAGTGATCGAATCCCAACCCAACGAATAAACCCCTGAGGCGAGCAACGCCCCCAAAGCACCATTCGTCTTCGTCTTGTAATACTTGAACACCCCATCAGTCGACCGGTAAAAGAAAAACTCATCCTTACCATCACCGTCCAAGTCGACGGCAGTGACCGAATCCCAACCCTTCGAATACACCCCGGATTGCAACAACGCACCCAACGACCCGTTCGGCTTCACGTCGTAATACTTGAACACCCCATCAGTCGACCGGTAGAAGAACTGCTCATCATTGCCGTCCCCATCGAGATCAACCGCCGTGATCGAATCCCAACCCAACGAATACGTCCCCGAACTGAACAGAAAGCCCAAAGACGCATTCGGTTTCATGTCGTAATACTTGAACACCCCATCACCCGACCGATAAAACAACACCTCATCAGCCGCATCACCCGGAGGCGGGAGGAAACCCTTGATCCATCCTACGTGTGGACTGACGCGCTGCGCCACGCTGTCGATCCAGATGTCGCCGCAACCAACATCCTGCCCGAACGAAGTGACTCCGTAGATGGTGTCGACCGCACCAGACGTCGCACTAGGAGAAGAGAAGCCCACCAGGGGTCCACCCGAGTCGCCGGGACATGCCCAGGAGATCCCGCCAAAGCAAAAATCCTCATACCCGGAGGCGGCGACCCAGGGTTCGTAGCACCAGGCGTTGACCGCTCCCGAAGAGCTGCTCTCGACCCACACTCCTCCGGCCTGGAGGGTGTCTGCGGGCGGAGAGCCAGTGAAGGTCTGACCCCACCCCACAACGACGAGGGATTGGTTGAGGGCCGGCCACGTCGAGGTGGCGGAGAGCTTGGGCAGGGAGGAGGAAGCTACTGGTGCACTCAGCTTCAGCATTGCCAGGTCCACCGTTTCGATGATGGCCGGGTTGTAACCGGGGTGGATGAAGATCTCAGAGATTTGCCGGTTGGTTCCGGCGTACCACTGGCCGGACCCGACGTTAACAGTGTACGTGGAGTCTGCTTCGTCGACACAGTGTGCGGCGGTGAGGACCCACTCGGGGTGGATCAGGGAAGCGGTGCAGATGAAGTCACCATCCCAGAGGATGGAGGCGATCCATCCGGGATTGGTTACAGGTTCACCGTTGAAGACGTGGGGTGCCGCGCTCGGCACATCCGAGTCGACGTGAAAATCTTCCAGCTCGGGAAGAGTCTCGGCGCCGGCTGGCAGTGCAGCCTCTCCAAAGGCACTGGCGGCCAGGCCAAACGCCAGGAAAACCTGGGCAGATCTCAGAACGAACTTCAGGTAAGTCCCCCTTGTTTGGAGGGGAGAGTAGCCCACGAACATGCGCTGTACTACCCCTTAGTGCGGACAGGCCGTGAGAACCCGGAGGCGAGAAGCGGAGATAACAGCCCGCCGACGAAGAGGGCATGCTGGCTCAAGCCGGTGAGAAGCCGCGGTTTCTTGCTTCCTCTTCGGTGTCGGGGCCGAATGCCTGGACCTGTTTGGACGAGACCAGGTCGTCAGAGTCGATGCGTGCCTGCAGGGCTTCGGTCTGGTCGGCGTCGTCGGTGTCGTACACGGTCATCGTGTCCCTGACACCGACGAAGCGGAACTCCTCGAAACGCTTGACCCGGCTCACTCTTCCGAGTCGGAGTCTTCGGTGGTTTCCTCCGGATCGTCGACGATGCCGGTCTTCACCTCGGCGGAGCACATCGGGCAGACCACCCTGGCGATATCACCGACGTGGAATTCGAAACCGCACTCGGGGCATTCGATCTTGGGGACCGTGCGCTCCGGCGGTGGTGGAGGCGGTGCCTGTTGGCCACCCTGCACGCCCGGGGCGGTGGGATAGCCACCCGGCCCTCCCGGAGGTGGAGCCCCGCCCTGGTCCCGGACCATGTTCACCGACCCGCAAGCCGGGCACGAGAAGCGCCCCGGACCTGGAGCATCGAATTGGGTACGGCATGCGCCGCATCGCACCATCATTCCTGTCTACCTCCATCTGGGTCGACGGCTTCGCCGACCGCCCCGATTCTCGTCAAATAGTCTGCTTCATATCGAAGCACATCTGCGACGGCATCGGAAGTGTACGTCACCCCGTGCTTCTCCTCGATCTGGCCGACGATGTACTCAACCGACGACTCGTGGCCCCCGGCCACCGTTTTCACCGGGTTCTTACGGTCCTTCTGTCCCAGGCCCTGGAGATAGAAGACCTCCCACTCGATGATCCGCCTGATATCGGTGCGTTTCAATCCGGCCTTGCCTTCGCCGGCAAGTCCCGCCTCGACGTGTTTCACCGCGTCCTCGGTCACATAGGTCAACGGGTCGTAGCCCGGGCGGCGGTTCGACTCCTGCCAGACCACCAGGGCAGCAATCACCAGGAACAGGCCCACCAGCAGGCCAATAAAGACAATGAGGGCGAGACCGGTCACCTGCGAAGGCTAACCAACGCCTCCCGGCTAGGAGCCGTCGAGTCAGAATGCGGCGACGGGCAGGTCCATGAGGTGGCCATCTTCGGCAACGGCGCGCTTGCGACGCGCCGCCACATTTGGCGCAACATCGGCCAGGTACCAGACCGCCGACTCGACCTTGCCCTTGTAGAAGGGGTCCTCATCGACTTTGGGGATGGCGATCTCGGCGTGGCGCAGCATCTGCCAGGCGACCACGACCTCCGACATCGACTCCAGCAGCGGGGTGGCATGGAGGCCGACCTTGTAGATCTCCTCTTTGTCGCCGTCCATCGAAGCCATCAGGTTCTCGACCATCACCCCGATCTGGGCATGCACGTCATCGAGCATCGTCCCCAGGATCTCCCGCTCCGCTGCAAGCACGTCGTCGCTTTCGCCGCCTTTGACGAATTCGACGATATCGCCTGCGATCGAGGCGAGAGCCGTGCCCTTGTCGCGGGCAATCTTGCGAAAGAAGAGGTCGAGGGCCTGGATGCCGGTGGTGCCTTCATAGACGGTGTCGATCTTGGCGTCGCGGATGTACTGCTCGATCGGGTAATCCTGGGTATAACCCGAGCCTCCAAAGATGGTGAGGGCGTCGCCGAGGAGCCGGTAGGCAACCTCCGACGAGTATCCCTTGACCAAAGGAAGCAGTAGGTCGTTGCGTCGCTCCCAGGTGTCGTCCTCCGGGTGAAGCTTCGCCTGGTCCTGGACCCATGCCGTATAGCTGACGAGGGCCCTGAGTCCCTCGGCATACGCCTTCTGGGTCATCAGGGATCGTCGCACGTCGGGGTGGTCGATGATCGGCACCCGCGGCGCGGTCTTGTCGCCCGCCTCGGTGAGGTCAGCACCCTGTACCCGCTGCTGGGCGTACTCCAGTGCGTTGAGGTATCCGGTGCTGAGCGTCCCCATCGCCTTGGTGCCCACCATCATCCGTGCGTGTTCGATGACGCGGAACATCTGTCGAATCCCCTGGTGGTTGTCGCCAACCAGGTAGCCGACAGCGGGTTGATCCATCCCGAAGGTCATCTCACATGTGGTGGAGCCTTTGAGACCCATCTTCTTCTCGATGTTGGTGGCGAACACCCCGTTGCGCTCTCCAAGGGTTCCGTCTTCGTTGACGAGGAACTTGGGAACCACGAACAGAGAAAGTCCCTTGGTGCCCGGCCCGGCGCCCTCGGGGCGAGCCAGCACCAAGTGGATGATGTTCTCGGTCACGTCGTGCTCGCCGCTGGTGATGAAGCGCTTCACGCCTTCGATATGCCAGCTGCCGTTCCCCATGTCGATGGCTTTCGTCGTGCCGGCGCCGACGTCGGAACCGGCATCCGGCTCGGTGAGGACCATGGTGCCGCTCCAGCCTTTGTCGATCCAGAGCTTGGCGAACTCCTTCTGCTCGTCGGTGCCCTCCTCGAAGAGGACGCGTGCGAACAATGAGCCTCCACTGTAGAACTGGGCGGTGGTATTGGCCGCGAGCAACATCTCCTGGGCCGCCCAGAAGAGAGTGTTGGGGACAGGGAACCCGCCGAGTTCCTCAGGCAGGGAGAATCGGGCCCAGCCACCCTCCTTGAAAGCGGCAACGCTGGCTTTGACCGAGTCGGGTATCTCGACCTCGCCGTCGACCAGCTCGAGGGGAATCCGGTCTTGGTCGATGTAGGAGGCCGCAAACTCTTCGCGGGCGAGACGCTCCACTTCGGCAAGGGTGTCCCTGGCAGTGTCCCGGTCGAGGTCGGGCCACGGAGCGCTGCCGATGTAATCCTGGATTCGATGCACCTCGAAGAGATTGAACTCGGTGTCGCGGAGATTCGACTTGTAATGGCTCATCGCTTCCCTCTCAGGTTTACTGATCCCATCCTATTTGAGTATCTACTCTAATTTGAGTGTGCGCTCAAAGGAAATGAGATTACCCTCAATCGGATGCGTTACAAGGCCGGCCTGGAGACGAGGGACAGGATCCTCGAGTCGACCCGCGCCCAGATCGCGGAGCTGGGCCTTGAAGGGACCACCATCAAGACCATTTGCGAGGATGCCGGGGTGCTCCCCGGGAGTTTCTACAACCTTTTCGATTCCAAGGAGCAGGCAATTCTCACCGCGGTCAGGGTCGCCATCGACGCCGTCGACCCCGACCCCGACCATTCCGGCACCGACATCCTCGACGACCTCATCAACGCATACATTCGCTTCGTCGACGAACAAGGCGACCTGGCCCGGGTCTACATCCGCATCGCCGTCGCCGCGGGCCGGTCCAGCCCGGAATTGAAGGGTCGGGTCCTCCGTCACCACGAAGGCAGGGTGCAACGGTTCTCCGATGCCTTGCTGCGGGAGCGGCCGGATCTGAGCCAGGAGGAAGCCGACAACCGTGCTGAGGCTCTCGTTTCAGCCCTAAACGGGGTAACCCTGCACAGGACAATCGACACCGAATTCGACGTAGGGCACTTCGCCCGCATCCTGAAACGGGTCGCAACAGACTGACCCATTAAGGTCAGTCGGATGGAACTCGCCATCCAGGTCCGCAACGGTTTCGACTACGTCCTCCGCTCCGCCCAATGGGCCGAAGACAACGGACTCACCGCTCTCGCCCTCCCCGACCACTACATGCAGCGGGGGTCCGACCCCGAACTGCCCGGTTACGACCACATCGTCCACCTTGCCGGCGTGGCCCGTGAGACCACCAATCTGGAACTGGTCTGTCTCGTCGCACCCGTAACTTTCCGCCATCCGGCGGTCCTCTACAAGATGGGGGTCACCATCGACGAGATGTCCGGCGGGCGGTTCACCCTTGGAGTGGGTACCGGGTGGCTCGAAGAGGAATTCACGATGTACGGGTTGCCCTACCCGGAGCGAGGAGAGCGCTTCGAGCTGCTCGAGGAGGCGATGGCCTACCTCCGGGCCGCGATAACCCCTGGCGCCCACGGATTTGAGGGCAAGCACTACCAGCTGGCCGAGTTCGACCCCCATCCTCATCCCCACAACCTCAGACTCCTCATCGGCGGTGGCGGCAAAGTCAAGACACCACGTATCGCCGGACGCTATGCCGACGAGTTCAACATCTACGCCTGCTTACCGGAGCCGTACAAGGAGAAGGCGGACACGGCCCGGCGTCACGCCACGGAAGCCGGGAGGGATCCAAGATCGATCATGTTCACGGCGGCCAGTCCCGCACTCGCTGCGAAGAAGGAGACCGACTACCGCCAGTTGCTCGCCGAGTTCGCCGAGCTGACGGGGCAGAGCACCGAGCACATCGAAAACACCTACACCGAGCGGGGATACCCGCACGGGAGCGGCTCACGCCCGGCCGAGATGCTGGCCGCCCTCGAAGAAGCCGGTTGTCAGAGGTTTTACGCCCAGGCTTTCGCCGCCGACATCGAAATGTACGAAACGATCTTCGACGCCTACCGCGGCTGATGTACCGCCTTGCCCGCAGTAGGGCGAAGCGCGGTTAGGTTTGGGTGGAGCAAGCCAGGAGCAGATTTTGAAGTACTCGTTGATGACCGAGCCGCACATGGGCGGCACCTATGGCCAACAACTCGATGCTGCCCGGTGGGCTGAGGAGTCGGGTTTGGTCTCCTTTGCACGGTGCGACCACTACCTGTCGAATCGAGATCCTGTTCCCGACGCCACCGATGCCTTTGCCGTCCTTGCCGGGCTGGCGCGGGAAACCGATGGCATCCGGCTCTGCGTGCTGGTCTCCCCCATCACCTTCAGGCATCCGGCTGTCATCGCCAAGAATGCCGCCACCATCGACCAGATGTCGGGTGGACGTTTCGACCTCGGGGTCGGGACCG
>JBHJOQ010000093.1:0-29814 GCA_050329555.1 Acidimicrobiia bacterium
CGCAGCTCCGAAGTTGATGAATCTGGGGGCGTACATCTGGCCACCCCTCGCTCTCGGGTCTGTCGCAGCTCGAAGCTGAGGGAGGGCACCGGCGGCGGGAGACATTCCAGTCCGCTGCGCCAGTTTGTGCCAGAACTCGGCTGCGCCGCTCGCTCCGCCCTGGCGAACCGTGTTCGCTTGGAGGTCTGTGTTGGTCAAGCCGGGATGGGCGACCAGGCTCGCCGCCGTCACACCCGCCTGTTCGAACTGTCTCTGCAATCGCCCCTGTTGACGACGGGATCGCAGTTCTTGCGGCCCAGCTCCCTGGAGACGCCCCTGGTGACGCTGCTGATCGGATCATCGCGGCTACAGCCCTGACCAGTGGCTGCCCCCTGGTGACTCCCGACCGGGAGCTTCGCGACTATCCATTCGTGCCGACCGTGTGGTGACTTAGATGTAGCTGACGGCGCCGATCCGCTTTTCGAAACGCTCCGCCTTGTTCATCACTTCTGCCGGAATCGCCATGATCTTCTCCTGGAACTCTGCCGCACGCGGCTTGAGGTCGGTGAGGTCGGCGATCTTCCAGTCCTTGATCAGAGGCATGAGCACCCGGTCGTGATGGATGCGGAGGTTGTAGACACCCGCCTTCGCCACGGCCAGAGACCTGCGGAGGAAGTTGGGCATCGCCACGCCCGGCATCTCGAAGTTGGAGAAGGTCTTGTAGATCCCCTCGAGGACCGTTGACGGGCTCTGATCGAGCATCGCCTGCATCACGCCTTTGTAGAAGATGAAGTGGTGGTTCTCATCGGCCGCGATGTTTTTCATCAGCTCATAAGCGTTCGGGTCGTCGGTGATCTTGCCGGCGTTGCGGTGGCTGACCCTGGTAGCAAGCTCCTGTGCTGCGGTGTAGGCGAAGATCTCCGTCGGGTCGTCGTACGTGGGGCTGTACCCGTTGGTCATCGTGGCCATCCGGTCGTCCTCGAGCTCGTACGGATCGCAGTTCCGCGAAGTGAGCAGGTAGCTCCGGATCCCGATGGCGTGCTGGCCTTCTTCGGCTGTCCACAGGTTGTTCCACTTGTTGAACGCCGAGGTGTTGGGCATGTTCTTCTCGATGAGGGCGTGGTAGTAGGGGAGGTTGTCCTCGGTGAGGAGGTTGAGCACGAGAGACGTCCGTGCGTTCTCCGAGATAGTGCACTGGGAGACATCCCAGGGCTTGTCGCGGAAGCTTTCGCCGCGTTCCCAGGGGACTATGTCGTGAAAGTACCACTGATTGCGCCGGGCGAGGTGATCCTCCATCAGCTGCTCCACCTGCGGGTCGATCGACTCCACCAGTTCAAATTTTTCGTTAAGGGCCATGTCGGCCGCCTTTGCTCGGGTACGGGTTAGACGGTATTGAATGTCAGATCGGTTACCGAATTCACCAAAGGAAACCTGGGCGAAAGTGGAAACGGAAGGACCGCCGTCTATGACCATCCTATTACGTCTCGGGGATACGCGCTCATCGGCGGCGGCCCGGTGCCAGCTATAGACCACCCCGGGATTACAGCTGACCGGATTCGACGTTGCCGCTGATCGACTCGAGATACTTGGGGTCGTCGTAGCGGGCGAGAAGGAAATCGTCGGCGTAGGAGGGCAGCGGGCTGTTGGTGATGTGTCTGCTGACCAGATCGGCGCCCCCTGCAGCCACCATCACCCCGAATCCGGAGTAGCCACAGGCGAGATGGAATCCGGCAGGGCCGGCAGGGCCGATCAGAGGCCGGTTCTCGGCAGCCTTGGTGTAGTAGCCGCCGTCGACGCTCGACTGGGGGAGATGGTCGAGGTAGCGGCCGAAGCCGGGGATCATCTTCGACAGGCCCCGCGCCACCACCTCGGGATAGAGATCGTCCCCGGGCACAGGCCAAACCGGCTCACGCACCTCGCCGTGGTACTCCCACAACGCCAGGAAGTAGGGCGACTCCGCGCCTCCCTCGGGACGGCCGTGGCAGAACACCGGCATTTCCCCGAGGAGATCGGTCCGCCCCACCCCGGCCAACTCGACACGCTCGTCGTCATCCCAATCCAGCCGCTGGGTGTCGCTCCAGATCAGCATCGGTGCCCCTCGGGGCACCACCCCGAGGTGGTCCCGATAGGCGACCTTGAGGTGGACCTCGGAACGGAGCGGTAGATCGAGGCCGACCATCCGGGCGACATCGGCAGCGAGCGGCCCCGCCGCATTGACGACTACGCCGCAGGGAATCCGCGTCCCGGATGCCAATTCGACTGCGTTCACCGCCCCGTCGACGACCTCGATGTCCGTAACCTCGTCGGTGAGGTGGGACAGCCCGGCTTCCTTGGCCTCATCCAGCATCCACGATCCGAGCTGTTGGGCGCTGAACCAGCCCGCCCGGCGGACGTGGATCGCCCCGACCGCTTCGTTGGTGAGGTACGGGAAATGGTCGAGCAGCGGCTCGGACCCGGCGAAAACGTCGATCCCGTCTGGCTCTGTGGCGTATCCGTGCGGCTGCGCCGGCTTGTATCCCGACGCGCTGCGGTGGACCCGGACGTCACCACCGCCGTATGAGGATATCTCGGACGCCTGCGCCTGCCAGGCTCTCAGGGTTTCCTCTCGGGCCGTGACGAAGAGGTAGCCGCGGCGGGAGAGCCCGAAGGCGTTCCCCGATTGCTCGCTCATATCCTCGAGTAGGTCGATCGAGCGGTTCATCAGCCCCACCATCGGCTGGTTGGGCCACCAGTTTCGATAGCACTCAGTGGATTTGTCCGAAGTGAGGGTCAGCGGTGGCCGCGGGTCGACCAGCGTCACGTCGACTCCGTGGGCGATGGCAAGCCGGTACGCGGATGCGACACCGGCGATCCCCGCCCCGATGACAACGACCGGGGTCTTCAACCGCCCAGGAACTCCTTGACCCGACCGGCAATCGCCCCACCGGTGAGACCGAACTTCCCAGCAAGGACCGCATCCGGGGCGGAGGCTCCAAAGCGGTCGATTCCGATGCTCAACCCGGAGTCACCGACGATGGCGGACCATCCGAAAGTCGAAGCGGCCTCGACAGAGACCCTCGGGGCCGTCCCGAGCGTGCCCTCCCGGTAGTCGGAGCCCTGTTCCATGAACAGCTCCCAGCAAGGGAGGCTGACGACCCGTGCCGAGATCCCCGAACCTGCCAGTCGCTCCGCCGCTTCCACCGAGACATGGACCTCGGAACCGGTGGCGATGATCGTCACATCATCTCCATCCCTGACTACGTACCCGCCTTTGTTCACACCACCGGGCACGGCCTCCATTGTCGGCAGTCCCTGTCGGGTGAGGACGAGAGCAACCGGGCCGTCGTGACGGTCGAGGGCGATGTTCCACGCGGCGACAGTCTCGTTGGCGTCGGCGGGCCGGATCACCCAGAGGTTGGGCATCGCCCGCAGCGACGCGAGGTGTTCTATCGGCTGATGGGTGGGGCCATCCTCACCGAGAAAGACCGAGTCATGTGTGAATACCCAGATCGACGGTGCCTTCATGAGCGCGGAGAGTCGCACGGAAGCGCGCATGTAGTCGCTGAATACGAAGAAAGTCGCACCGTACGGCCTGAGGCCGCCATGGATTGCGATCCCGTTGACGGCAGCTCCCATCGCATGCTCACGGATCCCGAAGGCGAGGTCGCGGGCACCGCGATCTTCCGCTGAGAAGAGCCGCCCCTTTTGGATGACGGTCTTGGTCGAGCCGGCAAGGTCGGCCGAACCGCCGATAAACCCGGGAACCTTCTCCGCAATCTCGGCGAAGAGCTGACCCGAGGACGCCCTGGTTGCCAGCGAAGTCCCGGTCTCGAATCCAGGGCTTTCGATATTCGCCGGACCCGGCGCGTAGAGGCTGTCCCAGAGCTGTCTTGTGTCATCGTCTGCGTTTTCGAAGCGCTCCAACCATGCAGCCCTCGCATCCCGGCCCCGGTTCATCGCCTCGTCGAAGAACGTGTAGACATCCTCGTCGACGTGAAAGGTCGGCTCGGTGGGGAAACCCATCAGCTCCTTGGTGGCCTTGATCTCCTCGTCACCGAGCGGAGATCCGTGTGATTCAGCGGTGTCCTGGGCGTTGGGCGCGCCGCGGGCGATATTTGTCCGGCACACGATCAGAGACGGTTTGTCTTCCACCCCGAGCGCCGCATCGATCGCTTCGGCTATCGCAACGCGGTCGTGGCCGTCGATGGTCTGGGTGTGCCAGTTGACAGCTTCGAACCTCTTTTCGACGGTTTCGGAGAAAGTGATGTCAGTTGACCCGTCGATGGAGATGTCGTTGTCGTCGTAGAAGTAGATGAGCCGCCCCAAAGCCAGATGTCCTGCCATCGACGAGGCTTCGGCGCTGATCCCCTCCATCAGGTCGCCGTCGGAGACGAAGCCGAACGTGCGGTGGTCTACGAGCTCCGCGCCGAGCCGGGCCCGAAGGTGCTCCTCGGCTATCGCCATCCCGACCCCGGTTCCAAACCCCTGCCCGAGCGGTCCGGTGGTGGTTTCGATACCAATTGCGTGGTCGATCTCGGGGTGACCCGCGGTGTGCGATCCCCACTGCCGGAAATTGCGGATCTCGTCGAGGCTGAGCGGGAATCCGGAGAGGTGGAGAAGCGAATACAAGAGCATCGACCCGTGCCCGTTGGACACCACGAATCGGTCGCGGTCCGGCCAATCGGGATTGTCAGGATCGACCTTGAGGTACTTGGACCAGAGCACAACGGCGATGTCGGCCATCCCCATCGGCATCCCGGGGTGCCCGCTGTTGGCTGCCTGGACAGCGTCCATGGCGAGGGCCTTGATCGTGTTGACGGCAAGTTGTTCTGGGTTGGTTTCAGGCATCAAGACGGGAGGGTAGTGCCTCCCGGGGAACACCCGCCTGATGCCGTCAGACGGGTTCGCAGAGCTGGCAGGGACGGTACCCCTTAGCGGTGGCGTCGCCAGCCGACCTCAGTTCCACAACGTTCGCGTCTTTGGATCGGCGTATCGCACGGCAAGTCGGGTGACAGAAAATCCCCGTGCTGGTGTTGGCCAGATAGCGAATGTTGCGCCCGGCCAACTGCTCCAGCGCCGCTGGTGCCGCTCCCTCGGTCGTGAGCAGTTTCCACTTTCGGTCCGGCCCACCTAGCGAGTAGGCACCGATGTGGCCATCGGAGCGGACGACGCGGTGGCACGGGATGATGAGCGGCACCGGGTTCCTTGCCATGGTCGACCCCACCGCGCGCGCCGCACCGGCGTTGCCCACATGGCGGGCCAGCCATCCGTATGGTCTGACCTCGCCGCGAGGAATGCGCGCCGCCTGGGTCAGCACCCGGGCCTGGAACGGGGTCACCGAGCGGAGATCGACAGGGAGCTTGCCCGGCGAGCCTGCCTCGAGCCGGTCGGGGATGAGCTTGCCCCATGCCGATGGCGCCTCTGCCCGGAGCAGGGGCCTGCCGAACCTCTTCTCGAAATAGCTCTCGTAGTCTTCATCAGCCAGGGTCACGGAGGAGACGCCTGCAGGGTTGAATGTGACCACCACCCGGCCCACCGCCGTCTCGTAGAAGGCGAACCCGTCGGCAAGGCCGGTGCCCAGGGCGGTTTCGTCCGAGATCCGTGCGGGGGCGGGTCCACCGATCAGATCTGCCAGTCTTTCTTCAATGCTCAATTTCATTCTCCATTATCTCTCGTAGCTTCTTGAGGCCGCGATGGATGTCCGCCTTGCATGTACCTTCGGGCCTGCCGGTGATTTCCGCGATCTCGTGGATCCCGAACCCGACCACATGGCGGAGCACAACTGCTTCGCGTTGGATCCGGGTGAGGGCGTCGAGCCGGCGCTGCCATGCCGCAGTGTCGGGTGGCTCGAAGTCGTATCCGCCGGGCCCCGTAGCCTCCGCGACCAGAGTCGGGCGACGCGCACGGTCCCGGAGGTGGTTTCGCCCGAGATTGAGTGCGATGGTCCAAACCCACGGTTCGAGGCGAAGCTCTCTTATCCGCTGCGGCGGATACTCGGACAGGGCCCGGTAGGTCCGAATGAAAGCTTCCTGACTGAGGTCCTCTGCCTGGTGCCCGTCGCCGGTCATCCGACGGAGGCCCCAGTAGAGGCGCGGCGACATGCGCTCAACCAAACGCGGGAACGCAGCGTCGAGATTGCGGGCCAGGTCGCGGACCAGATCATCCATCAGCCAGGAGAACACCATGTGAGCCGGGGCGGTTGCAGCGGGGCCGAGATTTCAGCAGTCGAGATCTTGCCACTTGACAACCGTATCGTCTATCACCAGGCCCTCGGTGACGACCGCACGCCTCGGATCGAACTCGCCGCAGCTGTCGGGGCGCTCGATGGCCCCAAACCCTCCCCGTGTGTAGACGTATCTGATCTCATAGCCGCGAGGGAGGAGCACTTCGATGCTCCGCTCCGTGGAACCGTCGGGACCTATGAACAGGCCCACGTCGTGGAACGGCGGCATCTCATCGCCAAAGAGCCCGACCACGAACACCTCGGCCGGGGCGGGCGAGGGCACCCTCACATTGAAGGTCACACTGACAAGGTCGAGTTCGTCGCCCGCAACCGGGGGCAGCCCGGAACAAGCGGTGGCATCGGCGATCGTCCACAGATCTCCGGAGACCCGCAACCAATTGGGGTCCGTCTCCAGGTATCCGTCGACAGCCACGAAGTCGGTCGGCGGTGTGCCTACCGAAGTAGCCCCGGGGTCAGGCTCGGAGTAGAGCGCGGCGGCCGCGACAAGACACGCCGGTCTCGCCTCGCCTCCGATCGGCGGGTCGATCGAGATCTCCCGCCACGCCACCCACGACGGTCCCTCGAGGGTCTCCACGCGCACCCGGGCGACATCGGGCACCGGGGCGGACAAGACGGTGGAGTAGATGACGTCATTGGCCAGGACCCGGGTGACATCAGCCAACAAGACATCAGAGCCGTCTCCGAGGGTGGCGATTACCCGGTACCGGCTGATCCCCCATGGCCACTGGTCGGAGGTCAGGTGGATCGAACCGACGGTGGAGCCGTCGGCGATGTCGATTTCGATCCATTGCGGCGGGAAGTCTCCCGCGTTCCAGGCGTCGTGCCGACCGTCCAGGACCAGGCCAGCGGGTTGGCCGGGGCTTTCCCGGGAGGCTCTCGCCGCGGCGCCTTCGGAGTGCGGCCTCAAGCTGTCGTCAGGGTCCGAGCACGGGTCGGGATGGTTCGCAGGTGCCAGAAGATTCATCAGCAGCCCGTCGAAGTCGAGGAACGTCCAGGGCGAGCCCAGCACGGAGTCCGGCCATGGGTAGTACCCCCAGTTGAGCCAACCGTCGAAGCCAACCTGACAGGACTCTGCGTACCACTGCCTGCTCTGAGATGCGGCCTGAAGGGCTGAGGGGACGATGCCATGCCCGGATCCGGTCTCACCCATGACAATCGGCTTGGACTCGTATCCCGTCATCCCGAACGACGCGGCGTATTCGTCGATTGTCGGCGAGTCGTCGTGGTAGGCGTGAAAATCGAAGAAGTCGAGGTCTGCTCTCGTCAGGAATGGTTCGGTGATCACATACCAGTCCGGACCCTCGACAAGGGGTGCGAAGAATCCCATCGTGATCAGGCTCTCAGGGTCGTACCGGTCGATGACGGCGCGCATCCGGTCGATGTAGTGCACCGTGGTAGCGACGATCATCTCTTCTTTGGCCCCCGGAGCGGCCATGTCGTACGTGTTGCCGTCGCCGGCTACGACCACCCCTTCGTCGAGTGACAATGGTGCAATGTGTTTGAACAACCACCACTCGTTGGTTAGCTGCCAGCCGAGCACCACCTCAAACGGTGCGTTTCTTTCAGCGAGTCCCGACATCAGGTCACTCCAGAAAGCCTCTTTGGCGTCAATCCCGCCCTTGTGCAGCCAATCAGCGTTCTCGCGCCGCTCAAATCCTCGATGGTCCGCGTTGAAGGCCGGATCGAAGAAGCGTTCCCAGTATCCACCTTGGTCGGGCAGTGAGTTTGCGGTGAGAAGTAGGTGGATGCCGGTCCGGGCGGCGATACGCATCACGTCGACCACGTTGTCGAGGTACGCGTGATTCAATCCCTGACCGTCCGGGTTGCCGATGCAGTGTTGTTCCGAACCGCAGGTGTCGAAGAAGATCCGAACAGTGTTGTACCCGAGAGCGGTCAGGTCTTCGAAAGCCTGGCTCACCCGCGCCGGGTCGTAGGTGTTGGTGGCGAAAACGGAATCGGTGTAGACGAACTCGATCGAGGGGTGCTCTTTGAAATCGACGTAGTTCACCCCACGAGGCACAAACGCCTGCCCGCTCCCCGTGTCGAAGAACTCTGCCCTGTCTTCGACGGTGCGGATGCCGATCCGGTCGACGGTCGGAATCGGCTCGGTGGTCGTGGTCGATTCGCCAACGGTGGTCGAAGTGTCGGTAGGAGACGTGGTTGAAGTCTGACCTGTGGTGGTGCTGTCTCCTGTGCACGACGCGAGTAGGGCGAGGGCAAGCATGAGGGCAATAGTGGGCCGCATCGGTGGAACCCTATACCGGTGTCCCTGCCCGGTGTGCCTGCAGGGAGAACCGCGACTTGCGTTAGTGGTGTGTCGGTTAAATTGGTTGTGCGTGAGACTCCATCATTATTTGAGCGACGCACCGCTAGCTCCCAATCGACCGTGTCAGAGCCGGGAGGACGGTAACTTCACCCGTATGGACATTGTCACCGCTTCCGGCATCATCAGAGACGCACGCCGTTCGGTCGAAGCGGGTGAGGGCCTAGGTGGCACCGGCTTCTGGAAACTGGTCGGTGCCATCAAGAAAGAACCAGGTCTGGATCGGTTCGTCGACGACGTCGCTGAAATTGATCAGAAGGCGTTCAAGAACTGGGCTTTCCTCACCGTCCCCCTCGCTCTCGGGACCGCCCTGATGATCTTCGGGACCGTGGTCGGGCTGGGATTGGTGACGCTCGCCTACCAGGTGGAGGGGGTCTGGAGCGGAGTCTGGATCCTTGCGGGTACGGGGGTGCTGTTGGTGAGCACCCACGGCCTGGCCCATCTCGCCGTGGGAACCGCAGTGGGGATCAAATTCACATACTGGTTCATCGGGAAGATCTCCCAACCCCAACCCGGGGTCAAGACCGACTACTCCACCTACCTGCGGACACCCCCCCGTTCCCGGGCATGGATGCATGCAGCCGGAGCGACGACGACCAAGCTGATCCCTTTTCTGATGGTGGGCGCCGCCCTCCCCGCCGGGGTTCCCACCTGGGCGACTTGGGCGCTGGTCGCCGGGGGAGTCGTGACGGTGATCACCGACCTGTTGTGGTCGACGAAAGCTTCCGACTGGAAGAAGTTCCAGCGGGAAATGGCTTTCGCTCAGGAGTCCTGATCGAAATCCGGGATCGACCCGTCGGTCATGTGCAGTTCCTCGTGTTGACGGATCAGCTCCACGAATAACCCGGGATTGCTGGGATCGATGCCGATCAGGTGCCTGGTCGTCGGCCCACCGGTGGTGTCGAACGCGCGCGCTCTGGCCAGGAGCTCGGCCGAGGCGTCGTCGATCCGTCCGTGCTGTGCCAGATGCTCCTCCCAGGACCCGATCTCGAAGAATTCGATGATCCGGAGGGGATCGGAGGCGGTTCGCATCAGCTGCCAGCGGTATGCGCCGGTGCGGAGTCGCACCAAGCGCACCTCGGTCATCAAACTGGTGAACTCCACGAGGTCGGCCCTGTCGATCTGCCAAGCGTTGAGGATCATGACGGTTTCGCCGGCGACGGTGGTGTCGTGGGAGATGGGGAGCCGGTCCTCGGAATACTCCGGAGGTGCGACATTGCGTATCGAGGGGACACCGAGGATGGGGGAGAGCACACCGAGCAGGAGGGCTGCCGACGAGAGTGCGACCATCGCCGTTGCGGTGTTGGTCGCGTCAGCGAGTACCCCGGCGAGTATCGAACCGAGGGGGAGGATGCCCCCGAAAGCGAGGCTGTAGAGCGACATCGCCCGACCCCTGATCCACGAAGGGCTAATCAACTGGGCCGTGGCATTGAGGCTGGTGAGGGTGAGCACCCAGAAGAACCCAGAGACCAGCATGGCGGCGGCAGCCACCCAGAGGTTGGGGGCGAGGCCGATGGTAATCCCGGCCAGCCCGAACCCGCTGATGGTTATCCGGGAGGGACGGTCCGGGAACCGGTCGATGAACCTCTCCCGGAACCAGGCAGCGAAAAGGGCACCAACCCCCATCGAACCGAGCAGGACCCCATAGGCGAGCTCTTCACCTCCGAGGCTCCTGGTGTGATTGGGCAGCACCGCCTGGATGACCGCCGAGAAGATCGCAAAGAGAGCGACAAGGCCGAGCAGCCGCCGGAAGACCGGGGTGAATCGAGCAAACCTGATCCCGAGTGCGATTGCGGTGCTGAACGATGTGACCTCCCGGTCGACCGGCTCCATCCTGCGCCCGACGATGATCACCGCAACGATCACAAATGCATAGGTGAGCGCGTTGATCCCGAATCCGGCCGCAGCCCCCAGAGAAGCCAGGATCACCCCGCCAATCGCCGGCCCAACGGCGCGTGCAGCATTGAACGCCGCCGAATGGACCGCCACTGCCGATGCGATCATCCCGCGCGGCACCAGATCGGGGAGGAGTGCATGCCATGTGGGAAGGTTCAGCGAGACGCCGACTCCCAACAGAAGCCCCAAGGCGAGAAGGAGGGACGGGTTGATCCGGTCGGTGTAGGTGAGAACCGCCATCGCCACCGCCGACCCGCCCATGATCGTTTGTGCGATGAGCATGAGCCGGGTCCGGTCGAACATGTCCGCCAGCGCCCCTGAGACCAGTGCGAGGAAGAGAAGCGGGAGCGTTGACGAAGCGACCATGAGCCCGACCCAGGTGTTGGAGCCGGTGAGGTCGAGCATCAGCCATGAGCCGGCAACCGACTGGATGAACGTGCCCAGCGCCGACAGGACCGATGCGATCCACATGATGCGGAAAGATCGGTACTTGAGCGGGGCGACGGCCGAATTCATCACGGGCAGGGTAGGACCCCGATGCGGGGCCGGAAGCGGCTTAAAGCAGGTCGAGGACTAATTTCGACACCGTGGCCAGAGATCTCGCATACTTCATCCAGGACGGGCCAACCCCGGGCCCAGGGGTGCTGCTCCTCCACTCGTTCTGGGGCCTCACCCCGGCGGTGAAGGTGATGGCCGACCGTCTCGCCGACGAGGGCTACACGGTCCTGGTGCCGGATATCAATTTCGGTGAGCTCCCTGATTCGGAGACCGAGGCAGTGGACCATCTCGGCATGGCCAATCCCGATCGCCTCGCCTCGCTGGTGCTGTCATCCGCCCAATTGCTCGCCGAGAAATCGTCGCAGCCGACCATCGCCGCCGTCGGCTTCGGGATGGGTGGCTCCATGGCGCTGTGGGCATCGGTGAGGCTCAATTCGATCGTCGACCGGGTGGTTTCCTTCTACGGGACCCAACAGATCGATTTTGCCGGGTCGAGGTCTCGCTACATGGTGCACCTCGCCGAATCGGACGAATACATCACCGACGACGAGACCGCCTTCATGGAAGCAACGATGGGCCTCGAGTCGTTGGAAGTGGCCTTCCACTACTACCCGCGCACCCGACACGGTTTTGCCGACCCCGACGGCGCCACATTCGACCCCGATTCCTCCGACCTCGCCTGGAAGCGAACCGTCGAGTTCCTCAGGGACTGATTCGGGCAACCGGGTCTCCCGTGGTCACAAGCCCCGGCGTCAGCACCCTTGCATACCAGCGGGAGGCTCCCGGGTGTTTGGTATCGGACATCCGGCTGAACTTGCCGTCGGCGAACCATTGTGCGTTCTTGGCGCAAGGGGTGGTCGTGTCGGTGATCTCGATCACCAGGGCTTCGCCGATGCGGAAACGGTGCCCCGCGGCGACGGCGGCCCAATCGAGTCCGGAGATCGTGAGGTTCTCCCCGGCCGATCCCGGCGCAATCGGGTGTCCTTCGGCCCGGAGCATCTCGATCACCTCGAGGGAATACAGGCAAAGGGTCTGGTCCGGCCCCCCGTGGTGCTTCCGGTCGGCCTGGCGGTCACCTTCCATCCCGTCGAGGTCTACTGCTGCCCGGTCGACCGGGAGCTTGGGGACGCCACCGTTGGAGACGTTGATCTGGTGAATGCGGGCCATGTCGCCAGAATAAGGGGTGTCCGGCAAAAGCGGCAAGCAATTGAGGAGCCTCCCCGCATCCCGAAGTTCACCCCTCCTCTAGGCTCTTGGGGTGACCTTGACAGCAGGCCAACTCACCCCGCACATCAGCGCAGACTTGCTCCGATCGCTCGAAGCCCGGGTCGACGTGACCGCCGGGGGTGAGGAGCAGATCCCTGTGTTTGCCCCGTCGACCGGGGCCAGGATCGGTTCTATCCCCCAGGCCGGGGACGAAGACGTCGCAAAGGCAGTTGATCGCTCCCGCAGGGCGCAGAAGGATTGGAAGCAGCTCTCGCCGACCACTCGGGGACGGATCTTCACCCGCTTCCACGATCTGCTCATAGATCGCGCCGACGAGGCAATGGACCTGGTCCAGCTCGAGGCCGGCAAGGCGCGGATTACGGCGTTCGAGGAAATCTACGACACGGTGGCCACCACCCGCTACTACGTGAACACCGCGCCGAAGCTGCTCGGGCGGCGTCGCCGCGCCGTCTCGTTCCCTGGCTTCAACCGGGCCTACGAGTACCGCCATCCCCATGGCGTGGTCGGCTTCATCTTCCCCTGGAACTTCCCGTTCACGCTCGGGATCTCCGATGCAATTCCGGCCCTGCTCGCCGGTAACGGGGCAATCCTCAAACCCGATGAGAAGACCCCGTACTCCGCCCTGTACGCAGCCTCGCTTCTCGACGAAGCGGGTCTCCCCCCGGGCCTGCTCCAAGTGTTGACCGGAAGGGGCGATCTGATCGGACCTTCTCTGATCGACACCGTCGACTATGTGATGTTCACCGGCTCGACGGCGGTGGGCCGGCTCGTCGCCGGGCAGGCGGGGAAGCGGTTGATTGGTGCGTCGATGGAGTTGGGCGGCAAGAATGCCGCGATCGTCCTCGCCGATGCGGATCTCGACCGCGCGGTGCCGGGGATCGTCAGGGCGGCCTTCGCCAACTCGGGACAGCTCTGCACTGCAGCAGAGCGGATCTACGTCGACGAGAGTGTCCGCGAGGAGTTCACCAACCGATTTGTCGCTGCCGTCGGCGAGCTGGATTTCAGCATCGGTTACGACTTCGAGGGGGTCATGGGCTCGCTCATCACCCGGGAGCATCTCAAGAACGTCCATGCTCATGTCGAAGATGCCGTGGCGAACGGAGCGCGCCTGCTGGCCGGTGGCAAAGCCCGACCTGACATCGGCCCGCTGATGTACGAGCCGACAGTTCTCACCGATGTGGACGAGTCGATGCTGGTATGCCGGACGGAGACCTTCGGCCCGGTGGTGAGCATCTATGGCGTCCCCGATGCCGAAACCGCGATCGAGCGTGCCAACGATTCCGATCTCGGGCTGAACTTCAGCGTCTGGACCCGCAACACCAAGGCAGGCGTCGAGATCGCATCGCGTCTCCAGGCCGGGTTGGTCGGGGTCAACGATGGCTACGCGGCCACCTGGTCGACCTACGATGCCCCGCTCGGCGGGATGAAAGCGTCGGGGATCTCACGTCGGCACGGCGCAGAGGGATTGCTTAAGTACACGAAGCTCAGAACGTCGCAGTGCAACTGGTCGGCCCCTCCTTCGCTCCGCCCCCTTGGATCAGCTACGAGCAGTACAGCAAGATCCTGGGCACAGCCCTGAAAGTGATCCGCCGCCTCCCGTTCTATAAGTGACCATTTCTTCTCTCCCTCCGCTCGCGGAGGGAGTACCGGCGGCGTGTTCTTCTCTCCCACCGCCACGTAGTGGTGGGAGGAGCCGGGGAGGGGGGACGATCCCACCGACGGTGCTCGAGGTGCGCCACGGGGTGTCCACTCTCAACTTGGAGAGTCTCAGTTCCCCTTACCTCTCGGCCCTTCCGGGCCGACAGGGACCTTTCCCTGTTCGGCTTCCGCCTCCGGGGGAACAGCCGCTCCCTCAGGTCGCTGGGAGGGCACGGCCTCGGTCGGGCTGGGGAACCAGCGGAGGGCTTCGGCCTCTGCGGGTAACTCGACCTCCTTGGGGGGAGCGTCGATGGGGTTGGCAAGGACCTGCGCCGCTTCTTGGAGGTGGTCGGCGAGGACATCGATGGGCAAGGAGGCGGGTAGATGGGCCCTCCCGTCGAAGGCGAGGTCGAGCAGAGACGCTGGCGGTTCCGGAAGTCCGTCCCGATGCCGCCACAGCGCAGTGCTCGGATCGAACTCATAGAGGGGGAGCAGCTTCCATCCCTTGTTGGCGGTCATGTGCACCGCTTCGATGATGTAATCGAACTCCTCTTCAGGGATGAAGTAGTTGAAGTTCACCCGCACCCATCCCGGCCGGATCACCTCGCATCCCCCGGCGATGAGTGACTCCAATCTGGTGCTGGTCTCGCTGTCGATCCCGAGGAGGCGGTGGCCATAAGGGCCGGCGCAGCTACAGCCGCCGCGTGCCTGGATGCCGAACAGGTCGTTGAGGACGGCCACGACGAAGTTGTGATGCAGGATCCTCTCCTGGTGGTTGATCACGAAGCTGACGATCGAGAGCCGGTCCGATTCGGGATTGCCGAGGATCCTGATACGCGGGTTGGCCGACCAGGACTCGATCGCCCGGCGGATGAACTTGTGCTCTTGTTCCCTGATGACGTCGACACCCACCTCGTTCTTAAGCTTGAAGACGAGACCGGCCCGGATCGACTCGACAATCGCCGGCGTTCCGCCTTCCTCGCGATGTTCGTGGTCGGCGAGGTACGTGTGCCGTTCCGGCGAGACGAACTGGACTGTCCCGCCCCCGGGGACTGCCGGGACCACGTTGCGCATCAGCTCCTTGCGGATCACGAGTACCCCCGGCGTTCCCGGCCCGCCAACCAACTTGTGGGGCGATAAGAAAATAGCGTCCTTGTAGTCGAGCGAATCCGAGGCGCTTCTCATCTCGATCCCTACGTAAGGGGCGGATGCGGCGAAGTCCCAGAACGAGAGTGCACCGTGTTCGTGGAGCAACGAAGCGATGGCGCTGGTGTCGGAGATGATCCCGGTCACGTTCGATGCAGCTGAGAACGAGCCGATTTTGAGGGGGCGGTCGGCGTACTCGATTAGGCGGTTCTCCAGGAGGGCGAGGTCGACATGGCCGTCGGCGTCCTCGGGGATCTCGACCACATCGGAGATGGTCTCCCGCCATGGAAGCTCGTTGGAGTGGTGCTCGTAGGGGCCGACGAAGACCACGGGCCGCTCTGCGGTCGGGATCATCCCCTCCAGCCCGTACTTCTCATTGATCGCCATTGGGATTCGAAGGCCCATGATCCCGATGAGCCGGTCGACAGCACCGGTAGCCCCGCTCCCGGCGAAGATGACCGCATGCTCCTCGACGTTCCCGCCTACTGCCTCCCGGATGATCCTGCGGGCGTCTTCCCGAAACCTTGTCGTCTGCAGCCCGGTCCCGGAGGTCTCGGTATGAGTGTTCGCGTACATCGGGAGCACCCGGGAGCGGATGTAATCCTCGATGAAAGTCAGAGACCGTCCCGATGCCGTGTAGTCGGCATAGGTGAGCCGTTTCAGGCCGAACGGGGTGAGGACGGCGGTGTCTTTCCCGATCACCGAGTCGCGAACTGTCTCGACGAGGCTCATGGCAGTCTCACCTCTCTAAGGTCTCATCGTGCATGAGTGACATCAGATCTGTAGGTAAGCATGGCTGACCATGCGATGGTGCCGGTGGGCGGCGAAGAGGTGAGGATTTCGAGTCCGGACCGGGTGGTGTTCCCCGACCGGGGTTGGACCAAGCTGGACATCGCTGAGCACTTCGCGGCGGTGGGTGAGGGGGCCATCCGGGGGATCAAGGACCGGCCGACGATGTTGAAGCGGTATATGGAGAACGTCGACGTCGACCCGATCTATCAAAAGCGCGCCAACAAGAATGCGCCCTTCGACACTGTCCAGATCATGTTCCCATCCCAGCGGCCGGGAAGGATGAACGTGCCGAGAACAGCAGCCGACGTGGTCCGGCTCGCCCAGCTCGGATGCCTCGACTTCCACCCTTGGCCGGTCAGGGACTCTGACACCGATCATCCCGACGAGCTGAGGTTTGATTTCGACCCGACGCCGGGAATCACTTTCACCCAGGTCAAGGAGGCTGCCCTCGGCGCAAAAGCACTGCTCGACGAGCTTGGCCTCAAGGGCTGGCCCAAGACGTCGGGGAGCCGCGGGATCCACGTCTACGTCCGGATCGAGCCGATCTGGGACTTCTTCCAGACCCGGCGGGCGGTCCTGGCTTTCGCCAGGGAGTTGGAAAGACGGATGGACCTGGTGACGACGAAGTGGTGGAAGGAGGAGCGTCACGGGGTGTTCATCGACTTCAACCAGAATGCCCGGGACAAGTCGGTCTCCTCTGCATACGGGGTCCGCCCCACCGGGTTTGTCTCGGCTCCACTGACTTGGGAGGAGGTGCCCGACGTCGCAATCGAGGACTTCCCGTTGGACCGCTTCGCCACCGAGCGGTATCAGGCGGTTGGGGACCTCACCGACGGCATCGACGAGGCAGTGGGCCAGATCGACATATTGATGGAGTGGGTGCTCCGCGACGAAGAGAACGGGATCGGGGAGGCACCCTGGCCGCCCAACTATCCGAAGATGCCCGGTGAGCCTCCCCGGGTCCAACCATCGAAGCAGCGTCGCCCCGACGACGAGTACTAACGCACCGTCCCAACCAGCGCTTCTCGACGTCGTCCCGCGAACCACGAATCGCGGTCGAGCCGGCTGATCACTTTCGCTTTGCCGACCGGGTCGTCTCAGCGATTTCGGCGATACTTTCCTGCACGAAGGAAACGGCCCTTTGGACTGCCTGGGCTGCTCCATGCCGGACGATTTCGTCACCCTCCTCGGTGAAAGCGTCGAGGGAATCCTGATCGAGAGTGCCCATCTTTTCCCGGAGAGCGAGGATCGCCCCGCCCACTGCGGCATCGCCGAACCAATCCAGTCTCAGAAGGTCACCAGGCTCGGGGTTCTCTGGGCGCCCCTCGAACTGCTCGATGCGTTCAGGTACCCGCCAGGGATCTCCCAGATCGATGTAGGGCAACTGGATCTCGGCCCAAACCAGGTCTAGGGTCCATTCGAAACTTTGGCACTGGCTCGCGAACTTTCCAATCGCATCGCGAGCGTGCCGCCCGATCAATACCAGGTCGACAACAGTGGCTGTTCTCAGCCGGACCGCTGGGTCGAAGACCTCGGCCAGGCGGTGGTGCCACACGGCAAACAGAAGGCCCCAGTTCCTCATGCACATGATCTTTGGTTCTGGAGCGATCCACTGCGCGATGTTCAAGAAGTAAGCCTTGATCTGTGTGTACACGTTGAGTCCCGATGCACTTGCCAGGAACCCGATCAGCTTGTCCCCGGATGCCGTTGAGTCCCCTGTCAGGTTCACGTTTATGAAGTGATGCCACGTTGCGTCTGCGACGATTCGCCCCACGCCAGCCCGATGGCCGTCGTAGACCGAAATCGCGCCGAAATCTCGCGTCATCGTCGTCCCCGACTTCCCCGAAGTGCTGTGTCCTCCTATTACGCGAGAAGTCGCAATGACCTCGGGCAGCGGGCGAGGGCCCCCATCCGTCGCCGGCTTGAACTCTGTGAAGTTCTTGCCGTTGAGGTTCTCGGTGGCATCGGGCCGGGCGGCAATCGTGCACTGGCTCTCATGGGGGTGGTCGGGCAGCACCTCTATTGGCCCGTCTGGACCGCAAAGGACAGGATGTGGGAAGGAGTACTTGCCAATGATGAGCGGGGAGTACTTCAAGTAGAGCTTCGGCTCAATCACCTGGGGAATGTCATCAGATTGGTCGTTGAACTGGTACCCAGGGTCGTGGCCTAGACGGTTGGTATCGAAGCGACCAGGTCCTTCGAAAGGTGGCGCCAGACCTTCGCCGTTCGGGCCAGGCTCGGGGAAGAACCACCGTCGCATCTGGCGCACCCGCGGCAAGAACCCACCCATAGCGGCACCAAGGTCTTCATGATCTCCCGTCGCGAAGACACCGCCGCCTGCGTCCATGAACTCCACAAGAACGCGTAGTTCACCATCCGTGAGTCGATTAGACCACGACCCGTTGCGGTCGGGGTCACGGCTTCGCTCGGCAGCAAACATCCAGACCTGGTCGTAGCCCGCGGCCGCGAATGACGAGTCGAACGTGAAATTCTTGATTCGATTCGTAATGTGAGGATTTCCAATTCCCATTCGCGCATCGGTTGGGCTGTCGCGATGGGCGACAGAGATGTCGAACCTCACGTAACTGAGGTTCTCGTTCTTAAGGATCCCTATGAGATCGCTGAGGCCGAAGTCTTCGTCACTGAAATAGAGGAAGCTGTCGGCGACCATCAATATTCTGACTGTGCACGGCCGCCAAAATAGGTCCAGGTAGTGAACGGGATTCGTCTTGTACTCGATAGATCGTTCGATTCGGTGTCTGATTTTGGTGTCGAGGTCAAGGAGCATCATTTGGCCTTCCTGTCGTGGACGTGAGAGGCGTTGGTTTGCAGGGGAGTGTCGATCTAGAGCCGTCACCGTGTCGTCACCGAGTCGTCACCGGAGTGGCGCAAGGCATCGCCAACGCAGACCCGACGCAGCAAGAATTGTGATGAGAGCTGGCAACGGGGGAGGCAATATATTCGTCGATCAGTCGGCAAGTGCCATTGCCCCGCCCGTGGCTTCGTCTATGAGCCGTTGAAGTAGAGGACTCGGACCAACGGCCAACTCGTCGTAAAGAATTTGGCGGTATTGCTCATAGTGACGCCGAGCCTCGGAGTAGTTGCCTTCCCGGAGGTGTATCGAAATCAGCAGTCGTTGCGACGATTCGCGAAATGGGTCCTGGGCGACGGCGGCCAGAGCGGCCTGGATCGCCGCGCCGTACATTTCCCTTTCGAGGAGCCGGACGGATAGCTGCTCGAGGGCGTGAAGTGATCTCTGACGATGACGCTCCCGATCCAGTAGGACCCATTCGTCATACCACCCGGGTAGGAGCTCACTCGTGAACATGTCGAGGGGTGGTAGCTTGCTCTCGTCGTCGGACCGAGTGTCCAGAAATCGTGCCGACGCGATTGCATCCCAGAGGTCCACTTTCACCAGAGATGTGATCGCGAGAGCCTGCTGATCGGATTCGACCAGCAGATCGGACACGCTGCGCAGACGCCAAAGAGCTGAGCGCAGGTTTCCGAAGGCGCGCTCCTCGTCGCGCTCAGCCCAGAGGGATCCGGCTACGAAGCTACGCGGGACTCTTTCGCTGCGAAGGGCGAGGAACGCGAGCAGCCTGATTGCGTCTGACGGCACCCTCACATAGGTGTTGTTCAGACAGACACCGAATCCACCGAGAAGGATTATCCGACAGTCGAACTCCCGAGGCTCGGGGCTCACGTCTCGTGTCATGTTTACTCACCCCCGTTGATTTGCACAGTTACTCCGAGACGCCCCAAAGAGTGTTCGATACCACGTGTTGATACACCGAAAATCCGTCCGGATCTCGACGCGGTTGGATGGAGGATCCGTAGAGCGATGCAACGACGTGCCAAGAGTCAGGTAGGCAGCTGCCATGAGGAGGGGTGGGTCCAGCCGAGACGGCAGGGTGCTTCCGTTTGCTCTTGCTCTGCGCCAGCTTGCGGCGCCGGCTGCCAGCGTGGCTGAGGGTGGTCCCCGACGAGATAGCCACGGGGCGATGGCGGTGTTTGCTGGCGAAGTGGTTGCGGGCGGGCACCGTGACACATCCCCGAGCTTGCGTTGGTGTACTGGGATCAGATGGACGCCGTGGGGCCGGGGTGTACTCGGTCGCAGGGTCCACGAGCACCCGTGGGCCGTCACACAATGAGACGTTTCGGAGACAGCCCTCCGTTTGTATCAGGGGTGGGCCAACGACGCTCTTGACTCGCGAAGGGATGCGCTTATGAAGATCAGGGTGCCGGTGATGATCCAGGATCCGGCCATCTCCGCAGCTAAGGGGATGGCCGAGACGGAAAACGTCGACATCGAGGATGAGTTCTTCCTCGATGGCCCGGTGAGCCGGCAGCTGGCCATCCTCAACTTCGATCCCACGACCGGCGCGCTGCATGAGGGTGCCAAGTTCGTCCCGCCGGCCAGAGACCGAGTGCTGGGCAGCTACGACGTCGATCCCAACCCGAATGATCCTCTCTTCTTCCAAGTTTCGGTCTACGCCACGATCATGAAGGCCATCGACATGTACGAGCGGCCCGACGTGCTTGGGCGCCCGGTGCGCTGGGGTTTCCCCGGTCCGCAGCTCTTGGTCGTGCCCCGCGCCGGGGAGTGGGCCAACGCCTTCTATGAGCGGTCATCTCGCAGCCTCCAGTTCTTCTACTTCAGCCACGACGGCGGGACGGTGCACACCGCCCTGTCCCGGGACATAGTCGCCCATGAGACCGGTCATGCCATCCTCGACGGCGTTGCCCCTGACCTTCTCGACGCCATTACCCCCCAAGCGCTGGCCCTCCACGAGGCCATCGCCGATCTCACCGCCCTACTCATGGCGTTCGCCAGCCCCACCCTGCGCGAGACCGTGCTCGAGCAGAACCAGGGGTCGATCAAGCGACCGTCGGCGTTCAACCTGGTGGCGGAGGAGTTCGGCAACGCTCTCAAAGGTGGCCGGCCCCTGCGCAACTTCGACAACAATGCGAGCCTCATAGCGGGACCCAATCTCGAGGTGGTGAGCCGCACCCAGCCCCACGAGCTCAGCCAGGTCATGAGTGGGGCCCTGTTTCCCGTGATGCTGAAAATGCACGAGGAGGTGACCGCCGAGTTCGAGGCCGACGGCATGGACCACCTGGCCGCTTCGGGACGGGCGCTCGGAATCTGCTCGATCCAGTTCGGACGGATCATGCTCAGGGCGCTGGATTACCTACCCCCAGGCGAGGTCTCCTTCCGCGACTACGCCTGGGCGGTCGTCGCCTCCGACATGGTCTCCAATCCCGACCAGCCCGGGCCGCGGGACGTCCTGATGAAGGAATTCACCCGGCGGGGCGTGCCCATCAACGTCGACGCCGTCGTTTCCGAGCTAGACATCGAGGCTCCTCAGCTCGATCAGTTCGACCGGGGCACGCTCGTCGAGAGCGACTGGGCCGCCTTCGACTTCGTCACCCGGAACAGGGAGCTGTTCAACATGCCCGCGGACGTCCCGTTCCGGCTGCGGCCCCGGCTGGACGTCACCAAGACCTACTACGCCGGCCAGGGAGAGAAGCAGGTGAGGGAGCTCATCTTCAAAGTGTCGTGGGACGCCGAGGAGGACAACCCGATCGGGCGCTCCTACCCCTCCAAGCGCACCCTCACCGTGGGAACGACACTCGCCATCGACTGGGATCAGCCGAGAATCAGGGCCCGTCTCACCCATGAGCTGACCGTCGACCAGGCCCGGGACCGCACCGACCTCCTCCGCCAGCTCGACGCCGAGGGGACGCTCATTCCCGGCCGCCCGGTCACCATCCCGCAGGTGGCCAGCCGGCGTGTCATCGGCCCGCAGCGGATCGGCGACACCCTGCGACTCGCCGGCACCGGACTGACCCTCCACATCGCCGGGCCCTGGTCACCGTCACTCGAGGAGACGCCATGAGTACGCTGCGTGTGCGCGCCTACAACGTGCTCTTCGGCGATGCCCTGCTGGTCTCGGTCCCCGATGAGGACGACTCCGGGTCGCCGGTAACCCGTCACATGATGGTGGATTTCGGCAACGCCCTCAGCACCGCCGGTGGTGCCGACGAGGTCTTCGAGGACGTCGCCGACGACATCCTCACCGAGCTCGACGGAAACCCACTGGACCTGTACGTGATGAGCCACGAGCACCTCGACCACGTGCAGGGGCCCCTTTTCGCATCCACCCATCTGCATAAAGAGCTCACCGCGAGGGAGGTCTGGCTTCCCGCCTCCGCCGAGCCCGGATACTACGACAGCCACCCCGACGCCAAGGAGAAGAAGCTCAAGGCGATCGAGATCTACGAACAGATCGCTGCCTTCGTCGGCGCCGACGCCGGGCACCCCACGTTGAACACGATGATGCTCAACAACAACCCGCGACGCACCGCCGACTGTGTGGAGAGGATCCGTAGCATGAAAGTCGACGGCCAGCCACCGGTGTACGTCCACCGGGAGCTCGACCTCACCGGCAAGCACCCCTTTCGAACAGCCCAGATCAGGGTCTGGGCGCCCGAGGAGGACACCTCCGTCTACTACGGGAGGTTCAAGCGGATGAACCTCGGCCTCACCGGCTCGGCGGCCGGGGAGGAAGCAAGGATCGTGGCGGTGATCCCTCCGCCCGGTGTCGACGCCGGAGCCTTCTACGACTTGGTCAGCCAACGGCGTACCGGCCTTGTCGAGAATTTGTTCACCATCGACAAGGCCTCCAACAACTCGAGCCTCGTGTTCACCCTCCATTGGGCCGGCTGGGTGCTCCTGTTCTCCGGCGATGCCGAAGAGCGGAGCTGGAACGAGATGAACAAACGCCAACTGTTGGCGCCGGTCCACTTCCTCAAGGTGTCCCATCACGGCAGCCACAACGGCACTCCGCCGGACGAGCTGCTCGACCTCGTCCTCCCGCCGGCACCCCACGATCAACGCCAGCGGCGGGCCCTGGTCTCCACCCACCCCGATGCCTACGCCAGCGTGCCCGACGAGCCCACCATCGCCACCGTCGCCGGGAGGGTCGCCGAGATGAGGAGCACCACCGAGGTCGGCCCCGGCGAGTTCATCGACCTCGAGTTCACCGACGACTGAAGGAGCGCCATGACCAAGAACATCGTGTTGTGCCTCGACGGGACCGGCAACCAGGTCAAGGCCGACCAGAACACGAACGTGGTCCGCCTCTACGAGATGCTCGACCTCTCAGATCCGGATCGCCAGATAGCCTTCTACGACCCCGGCGTGGGCACCTTCAGCGCCTCGGGTGCGTGGACCAGGTTCAGCCGATGGCTCACCCGGATGCTGGGTCTGGCTTTCGGCTACGGGATCAAGACCAACCTGGCCGAGGCCTATACCTTTCTGATCGACAACTACCAGCCCGGCGACAAGATCTACGTTTTCGGCTTCTCCCGGGGGGCGTTCACCGCCCGCGGCCTCGCCGGCATGAGCTACCGCGCCGGGCTCCTACGCCGCGGAGCGGAGAACCTGGTCTCCTATCTCGTCTCCCACTTCACCCGCGGCGATCGCTGGTCCGAAGAGGACTGGGGACGAATCGACCGCTACGCCTCCACCTTCTCGGTCCGCACCGACGGCAAGCTGTCCCTGCCCATCCACTTCCTCGGGCTGTGGGACTCGGTCAAGGCCCTGGGCTATCTGCGGTGGAACCCAAAATGGCCGTACACCCGCAAGCTGCTCAACGCCCGGCATGTCCGTCACGCTGTCTCGATCGACGAGAAGCGCCGCCCGTACGCCGAGTACCTGGTCGAGGATTCCGCCAAGATAGACCTCGACGAGGTCTGGTTCGCCGGGGTCCACTCCGACATCGGCGGAACCTTCGCCGACGAGGACCGGCTCTCACGCATCAGCCTCAAGTGGATGACCGACCGGGCCATCGAAGCGGGCGTGCTAATCCGACCCGGCGCATATCGGAAAGAGTGTCGGGTCGACCGCTCCGACGCCGTGGACGGGTTGGTCCACAGGATGGGATGGGTCTGGGCACTTCTCACCTACCGGAGAAGGCCAATAGCCACGTACGGCGAGGGCCGGCCGCGCATCCATGCCAGCGTCCGGGACCGGCTCGCGGGGCGGCAGGACTATCGAATCGACATCGACCGCGACGGGTTCGACTGGGCGGATGAGAATTGGACTCACCCTCACCCGCGGACCGGCGGAGAGACCGCTAGAACGAGTCGGAGTATCAGCGGCCCGACAGAAGCCTCCAACTGATGAGGTGATGAGAATGAGGCCAAAGCGTGTGCAAGTAGGGCTCGTAGCCGGATTGCTGCTGTCGCTCGCTCTGCCCTCTCTCGCCCAAACCCAGCAGACCCTTGCCATCTCTCCCGATACCGGTCCGCCGGGGACGGAGGTCTCCCTTTTCGGCGAGGGTTATCCCGACGACCCCCAGGACATCACCGTGGCCTGGGGAGACTCCGGCCAGACCATGGATGCAGAGGTTCGGATCGAAAACGGCATCCTCACGGGAACAGCAGTCGTCCCTGAGGATGCGCTCGCCGACGCATACGTCGTCGAAGCGTGCGCCTTCGACCCGGGATCGGACGACGTGTTCGGGCCGGACGATTTCTTTTGCGGAATTACCCAGTTCATCGTGACCCCCTCCATCATCGTCTCCCCGGAGGCCGGCACTCCGGGGGCTCCGCTCGAGCTCAGCGGCGCCGGGTTCCCTCAGCTCAATGTCAGGGAGTGGGATGTCAGGTGGGACGCCGACAACACATTCATCGGCACAGCTCTCGTCGAACCGGATGGGACCATGGCGGCAACAGCCGCGGTGCCTCCCCACGCCGCCCAGGGACCTGGCTCGATTTCGGTCTGCTCACCGCCCTCGAGTGGAGGTGAGGTCGTCCCCGCCTGTTACCCCGCGAGCCCACCCATTGAGGTCTACTACCCCGATGTCACGGCCGATCCTGGCGAGTTGCTTGCGGGGACGCCGTTCGAAGTACGGGGTGAGGAGTGGTGCTGTACCGGGGAACGGGGCGACATCATCGACACCCGCTCCGGTGATGTTTGGGGAGAGGCAGTCGTCGACGACAACCGACTTCTCACCGGCACAGGAATCGTCCCGGAGGCCAGCGAACCTGGCGAGCACATCATCGAAGTCTGCGTTCTCGACCTGTGCCGGCCCACAGCGATCCAGGTGACAGCGCCCCCACCGCCGACGACGGTCCCTCCCGGCGTCTGCGGAGTTGTGGACGGGTCCATGCGAGTGGAACCCTCCGCGGGCGATCCCGGATCCCCTATCGAAGTGATCTTCGTCGGGTCGGAGGGATCCCCTGAAGGTTGCCGCGTCGTCCTCCGCCTCAACGGGGAGGAGATCAGTGACGTATTCGAGTTGGGCCCCGGTGCCACCCTTCAGACCAGGGCAAATATTCCCCAAGATGTTTCCGCCGGTGACGTGGTACTAACTGCCATCGACGCCGACGATGGTCGGGAGCTGGCGTCGACGTTCTTCCTCGTCGCGGGCTTGACCCCGGCCGAGCCACCGTTCCCCTGGATTTGGGTGGGCCTCGGTGTTCTGGCTCTATCCGGTCTGATCGCCGCACTGACTCGACCAAATCCGGTTCCTCCACCAGATCCGGCTCCCGTCATCCCACCCGAAGCGGCGCCATTGAAAGGGGGGCAGCCGGCAAAAATCGCACCACCTTTGGTCCCGATCCGTTGGCTCGAAGCTCGCCTCTACGCCGTTGATGGTGCCGGGGAGGTGGGCGTCCCCTACTTCCGCTCCGGCGCCACGCACCGCATCGAGGTGACAGTCGGTGCGCAAGACATACCTGGCGAGGTCGCTCCCTACACGATGAGACTGGTCCTGAGTGAGCCAAACCTGCTCACGGCGCCGCAGACCGCGGAGGTCATGATCAGCAGAGACGGCCCCAGCACTGCGGCATCACTGACCCTTCGGGTGCCCCACGGGACAGCCTCGGTCGATTCGCGCCTCGTTCTCCTGAGTGGCAACCATGTGGTGCACACCGCCCGACTCCCCGCCACTGTGGGTCAGCCGCCGCCCGGCCCGGCCCGAAACGTAGCCAGCATCGAAACCGTGGTTCGAGCCGCGTCCGTACCCCCGATCGGAGCGGGGGTGTCGGCAGCGGTCGTAGTCGAGCAAGGGCGATTTCCCATACTCACCGCGATCTCGGCCACCGGCCCGGCCCGCCTCATCCGTCTCCCCGAGTCGGGGGCCGAGGCAATCGAAACCATCCGCCACCGCCTTGCGGAGATAGTGGATGCGCCCGACGACTTCGCCGGCCTGGAGCAGGAATCCACCCGCAGGCTGCTGGTGTTCCTCGCCAATCACGGCCGGCTGCTACGGAACGCAGTCGTCAAGGACTTCCTCGGAGAGGAGCTCGCCGCCAGCAGTTCCCTGCAGCTGGTCTCCGCCGAGCCGGATGCCTATCTCCCCCTCGAACTGGCCTACGAATTCCTGCCTCCTCATGTAGACGCTGCGATCTGCCCCCGGGCCAGTGACACCTTGCGCGCCATCGATCTGCTCGCGCCATGTCCGGGTTCGCATTATGAGTCCGTGGTCTGTCCCATCGGCTTCTGGGGGATCTCCAAAGTGATAGAGAGACACGCCTACCAGTCGAGGGATGACCTTCCTTCAGGCTTCCTGGCTCAAGCACAGCCGATAGCCGGACGGGATCGAATCGCCCTGAACGGACTGTTGCTCGGGGCGAGCCATCGAATCGACGCCTACAACCCCAACACGAGCGACCGTCTCCGACACCAGCTAAGTGAAGCTGGCGAGGCCAAGTTCGTCGACACCTGGACGGCGTGGGACGCCGCGGTGGCGGCGGCAAAGCCCTCGCTCCTCGTCCTACTTCCCCACACCGTTTACTCCGACGAGCTGGCGCTCCCTGGGCTGGAGATAGGTGAATCTGACCGCCGTTGGGTGAGCGCTTTCGGCGAAGCTCGGATGACGCCCGGGACGCCGACGATCGTTCTCCTCCTCGGGTGTGAAACTGCAGTGGCCGGGGCGGTGAGCTACGAGCGTTTCCCGGGGAACCTGCGCAAGGCCGGGGCATCCATCGTGGTCGCCACGCTCACCGACGTCCTGGGACGACAGGCAGCACCACTCGCGGAGCGACTGGTGGATCTGCTCATCGACAGCGCCGCCGGCCCGACCAGGCTGGGGGAAGCAGTGACTCGCCTCCGCCGCCAGCTCCTCTCGGAAGGAATGCCGATGGTCCTGGCTCTCGCAGTGTTCGGTGATGCCGACTGGCTGGTCGGAGGGGGATGAATGCGTCTCCATGTCCTACCCGCACTCCACGGGGATGCGATGTGGCTCGAGTACGGCAAGGACGACGGCGGAGGGGTGCTGATCGACGGAGGTCCGAAGTCGAAAGCGACCACCGAGATGGTCCGTCGCATCCTCGACGACGGGAAGCGTCGTACTGAACTGATTCTCGTCACCCACATCGACGCGGACCACATCACCGGCGTCCTCGACACACTCCTCGACCCGGCGGAGCTGGAGGTGGGAGACGTTTGGTTCAACTCCTGGCGCCATCTGCCCAGCGACATGCTCGGCGCCAAACAGGGGCAGCTTCTGAGCCAGGCAATCACGGCGCGACGAATGCGATGGAACAAGGCATTCGAACAACAAGCGGTCGAAGTTCCCGACGCCGGTCCGCTACCCCGCGTGATCTTGGAGGGCGGTCTGACACTCACCCTCCTGTCACCCACAAGGAAGGAACTTGCTGCCCTCAAGCCGGTGTGGAAGCGAGAGGTGGAGAAGGCGGGGCTGGTTCCCGGCGTGCTCGCCGAGACAGAGAAGGCCCCCGACTCGCTCGGATCCCAGTCGCTCGATCTGCGGGAGCTGGCCGGCCGGCCCTTCCGACCAGACAGGTCGGCAGCCAACGGCGCATCGATCGCAGTCCTCGCCGAGCACGAAGGCAAGTCGGTGTTACTCGCTGCGGACGCGCACGCCGACGTCCTCGAGACACAGCTGGGCAGACTCGCTGCGGAAAGAGGAGTCGATGCAGTCCACATCGACGTGACCAAGCTCTCTCATCACGGGAGCCGACACAACCTCAGCAACGAACTGTTGGCGACCATAGATTGCGACCGATGGGTCTTCTCGACCAACGGTGCCATCTTCGCCCATCCCGATCCGGAGGCGATCGCCCGGCTCGTGGTCGGCCGACCCGGCTGCGAGCTGATCTTCAACTATCGCTCCGAGTCAACGGAGCGCTTCGATTCGCCCCGGCTGGCGCGAGTCTTCGGCTACCGGACCACCTATCCCGGTCGTTATCCGGGCATCAGCATCGAAATCTGAAGGGGGGACGCTGCGGAGACGCCGGAACGACCCCGCCGAGATGGCCCTCTGCACAGATGTGAAGTGACGCTCTGCCCAACCGGGTCAGGACGAGAAGGGAGAGACGAAGAAGGGGGTCCAGCGATGGCAGACGAGGAGCTGCAAGCGAGTGACGAGGAGTTGAGCGCCGACAACACTGGCTTCCTCACCAGCGACGACGTGCGGACCGGCTTCATCTCCGGCCAGACGTTCACCAGCAAGCCGGTGGTGTACGAAGCGGTCGATGGACTGGCAGTATTCGAAGGCGACATCGTGCTGGGGACCGTCGACGAGATGGAGCGACGGGCCGGGTTGGAGCAAGCGGCGGCCACGGACGACAGCGGGATCGCTCATGCCGTCGTCATCTCAGGCGACCAGTACCGCTGGCCCAACGCCCTGATGCCATATGTCGTCGACAGCGGATTGCCCAACAAACAGCGGGTGACCGACGCCATAGCCCACTGGGAATCGAACACGAACGTGCGGTTTGTGGAACGATCCGCAGCCAATGCCTCCCAGTACCCGAATTTCGTTCGCGTCTTCAAGGGCGACGGGTGCTGGTCGTACGTTGGCATGCGGGGCGGCCAACAGGATCTCAGCCTCGCCGACGGATGCGGGTTCGGGGCCGCAGTCCACGAGTTCGGCCACGCCTGGGGGCTGTGGCATGAGCAAAGCCGGGAGGATCGCGACACACAAGTCACCATCATGTGGCAGAACATCCAGGCTGGGAAGGAGCACAACTTCAATCAGCACATCGCAGACGGCGATGACGTGGGCGCTTACGACCACGGCTCGATCATGCACTACGGGATGTACGCCTTCTCCAAGAACAACCAGCCGACCATCGTCCCCAAGCAGTCCGGAGTCACCCTCGGTCAGCGGAATGGACTGAGTGCCGGCGACATCGCCGCGGTGCACCACATCTATCAGACCACCCATTACAACCTGAATGTGCTGCAGGTCTATGCGACGCCGCACAGCAAGAACGCCTGGGCGTACCTGTCGGGGCTCGGCTGGCGCAAGGTCGACCCCAACGCACCCGACGGCGTTACCAACACTTTCGAGCTGCTGGCCGCTTCCCGCGCTTTCAACCGGAAGGTGCACGTCCGGCTGGACGGCGGGAGGATCTATGCCACCTATGGAACCTGATAACGAAACAAGACGAGGAGCCATCTCATGTGGATGAACATCAACCAGACTTATGCCACGCCCCAAAACATGAACGCGTGGGCGCATCTGCCCAGCCCGAGCGCGGGCTGGCGGAAGGTGAAACGGACATCGGCCGACGGGGTGACCAACACCTTCCTCCTTCTCGCTCTGGCCAAAGCAACCGGCAAGCCGGCTCATGTCACCGTGGACGGAGCCAACGAGATAACCGCGATCTATTTCTAGAGTCAGGACTGACGAATGGCTGTGACAATCACCATCAGAGTCGAAGACGGTGGAGCGACGACGAGCCTGGACCTGGGTGGTCCGCCGGCGTCTGATGCCGCAGAACCGGCTGGGGAGGCTCCCCGACCCGGCCTGGTCGAAGGGCCGGGGGAGGCCATCCGAGAGACCGGTGATAGCGGCGAAGGGCCGCCTCCCAAGGATTTGTCCGAGTTGGGGATAGGTGCTGCCACCGTGACGGCGACCGAGAGTGCCGGGACCCCGCCGGAGGAACTCGTGGAAGGGGGCGACTCCGACGAGGCTGAAGCCGCTGAGCCCATGCCTGTGGAGGACCTGAAAGAATCGAAGGCGAAGTCGTCAAGGTCGAAGAAGAGCTGACCAGATTCGCCATGGGGCACATCCGCGGTGAAGTGACGATCGAGTCGGCCCCACACAGG
>JBHJOQ010000145.1:0-23740 GCA_050329555.1 Acidimicrobiia bacterium
GGATGAAGTCGGGATCGTCGTAGAAATCACCGATCGTGCACACCTCGGGGACATTCTAGAGGCCTCCCAATACCCGGAAGGCCTCCTCGAGTGCCGATCCGGTCGAGGCCGAGGCGTACTGGGGGAACAACGGGAGGATGACGATTCGCTCGCAGTTTGCCGCCACCAGCTCGGCCACGGCCAGAGCGATCGGCGGGTTCTTGTAGCGCATCCCGATAGCAACCCGGTAGCCGTCGCCGAGCTCGGACTGGACCTCGCGTGCGAGTTTTTCCGTGTAGATCGTGAGCGGAGATCCGCCTTCGGTCCAGATCTTCTCGTACTGCTCGGCGGAGCGACGGGGCCGGAAGGGGAGGATGACGGCGTTGAGGAGGAGAGCACGAGCCGGTGCGGGAAGATCGATGACCCTGGGGTCGGAGAGGAATTGCCTGAGATATGACCTCACATCAGACACCTCTGTCGAATCGGGTGTTCCCAGCTGAATCAGCAACACCCCGATCGGGTTGGTCTCAATCATGGACCGCGACGTTAGAGCAACTCCGTCCCGACACTCAGTCGGCTTAGCCGACTGCCGGTACCGAATGCCGGCCGCAACGTACGAGGCGTTCAACTGCAACATGCCCGACCGCCACCAGACCCTGTCCCGGTCCTATACGTCGCCCCTCGCCATGCCGTCCGCCTCGACCACCGGGCACCAGTCGAGGCCTATTGAGCCGATACCGATCGATTAACGTTCGCGTGTATGGACACGGCCTTCGACGATTGGGACGCCTTCTCGGCTTTCCGGGATCGGCTGGTGGGTCGATTCGAGAAGACCGCCGCCGGGAAGGGTCTCGGTTGGGTGGCGGCGACGGTCGCCGACTTCAAATTCAACTACCTCGACGCTGATCTGGGCACGTGGAGCTCCGGCCAGGTGGGCGAGATCCTCCTCCGCCTCTTTCCGGCCAAAGTGAACCTCGAACCCGGGGACGACGATGCCGTCGTCGAGGGCTTCGCCGCCTTCCTCCGGTTCCTGGGGTCCGAAGGCGTGGCAGAACCCTCCGAAGCCGAGAGGAGCGCCGCCATGGTGGAGCGCTTTCATGGCCGGTTTCGCGAGGCCACCACCGACAAGGCCAATTGGTCCATCGGCAAGCGGCTCATGGATTGGGCCGCCCATGAGGGCTACACCCAAACTGATCAGGACTCTCTGAGCAGGGCTATGGCCGCCTTCAACAGCCTCCCTTTCGACGAGCGAGATGCCATATTGGGCCCGGGCCTCCCGCCCCTTCCTCGCCACCTCCCTCCGATCTCGCTGCCCCCGGACGAAGAGTTGGCCGCCGCCGCTGCTTCCTCCGTGTGGGTGGACCGGGTCCGCAAGCTCATGGGCTATATCGGCGAGGGGCGGGCGGTCACGGCCAGAGGCAACCTGAAGCTGGTCGACGGACCACCCCTCATCGAGGCGCTCGGCACGAACGATCGCTTCAACGAGGAGATAGGAGGGCGGGTATGGAAAACACAGTCGACCACCCACCTCCGGGAAGTGAACCTTACCTATGCCCTTAGCGTGGAGTCGGGGCTTCTCGAAGTGGTCGGGAACAAGGTGGTGCCGGGCATAAACGCCCCGCACGCCGCGGGGTCGGCTCTCGAGCTGCATGAGGTGCTGGTCGACGCCTGGCTAGACGTAATGGGCCCGACCCAGTTCTGGTACGGCGACGATACTTACAGCTGGTACTGGTACACCGAGGAGTTGGACCGGATACTGCCCGATCTGCTCGCGGAGCTCCTTGTCGACGAATCGGTGGAGATCGAGTATCTCGCCGGGCGGGTGTGGGACCACCTCCTGGACGTATACGACCTCGACGGGGTGCCCGAGAGGAAGCTCGATTTTGCCTTCAGCCTGGTCGGGTCTTCGGTGCGGAAGATTCTGGACTGGCTTGCTGATTTCGGGATCGTCGAGGTGTCCGATGTCGCGACGACCGAAGGCCCCTACGGGTTCGATGACCACAGCGGGGGAACCGTGGTCATCACCCCTCTGGGTCAGTGGACGGCACTGCGGAGGTCTGGGGAGGAGTCGGCGCCGCGGGCGGGTCGCCTCCGCCAGCTCGACGCCTCCGAGTTGCTGCGACAGGCCTCCGACCTCATGGAGGGGCAAGCCCAGGCCGAGATCGATGTGTGGGTGTCTGATCGGAGCGAAGAGCAGGCCGCCTCCGGGCTAGCAGCGGCCCTGTCTGAGGTGGACGAGACCGCTCGGGGACTTGGCTTCCGGGCGTTGCTGCGGATCGGAGCCGCGGCGTCAGAGGCGGTCGAAACCCTGGCCCATGACGAGCGGCTGGCGCCCTACGTCACCGTCTGGCGGGTGGACACTCTGGCCGCCTCCCCCGAGGAGATGGACTGCTCGGCCGACCCCGAGAGGTTCGTGCGCCTGCTGGCGGCTGTCATCGAGCTGTGGGGCCCCGACGCCGCCACCTTCGCCTGGGCCGACCGGGCCGCCGGCGGCGCTGGGCTGGAGGCGATGCTCGATCGGGCCTGGCGCGTCCGTCTCGACTCCTCCGAGGACGTACTGGCAGCGTTGGGCTCCCACCCCGACAAGGCCGTAGCCAAGACGGCACGCAGGGCCCTTTTCCGTTACCGCAGCTCCGGGTGATTTCCCCATTCCCGAGCGCACACCAGCGAAGTCCGGCAGTCAGATCGAGCTCTCGCCGCGGCGGTGTGGAGGCCGCCAATGGCGAGGCGGCCTGTGGTGTTGCTGGCGGGAAACCATGTGCGCTTCCCGCCCGGGCCGCGCCCGGAGTGATCTATTCGATCTGGCCCCTGATCTCACCCGCCGGATGGTCGACGGTATGCACGTTCACATATGCATTGCCGCTCAGTAGAGCTTCGACCAGCGCCGAAAGGGGCATACCGGCGAGGGGCCCGACGAGGTTGGCCTCGGTAATGGTGCCTCTGGCGAGTACACCGTCAACGGTCACACCGCCTTCGACAAATCCGAATAGGAAGGCAACCACCGGTCCGTTTTCGCCCGGTGCGCCGAGATGGATGTGGGCCTGGGTGACCTGGTCGATGTTTTTGACGGCCAGCTTGTACCGGATTCCATCGCGGGACAAGTTGAAGATGGCAAGACCGTGGCCATCGGATTCGACAACAGGGACTTCGTGCTCTCCGCTCAGCTCGGCAGAGAGCATTCGGCCCTGCTCGCGTTCAGCCAGGGCGGGAGCGGCAGTCAATGCCACCAGGGCGAGTGCGGTGACGAGCACTGTGATTCGTCGCATGGTCGTTCCTTTCGTCTACGTAATCCCCCGGTTACCCCCAATACGCCCCGGAACCCGGATTGGTTCTCGATGAATTTCGCCCCGCTGTCAGTTCCCCGCTTCAGGCGGAACAAGAGAATCGGATCTTTGGCCAGGAGGGTGGCGCAGACAGTCCCGCCGCGCTGACTGCTCGACATTGACTCCGGAGTCGAACACAGTTCGCAGGCTCTTGCGGTGAAGGGTTGGCAAGCCATGTCACGTCGCGCCGGATCGCTTCCCGTTCTGCGAAGGCGATAATATCGGAACCGTGGCCAATCCCAACGATCTCCAACATTGAGGACGACGCGGCCGCACACCGGTGCGGTACTTGCCGGCGGGGCCAGCAGTCGGATGGGGGCCGCCAAAAGCCAACTCGTCCTGCCGACGGGCCAAACCATGCTCGAAGCTGTGATCCAAACTCTCGAAAGTGTGTGTCCCAAAGTCGTCACTGTCGGCCACAGATTCGGGAGGCGAAGCTTCGTCCCCGACCGGAGAAGCGGCGCCGGGCCCCTCGGCGGGATCGAGGCTCTCCTCGCTTCCGGGCTCGACGAGAGCTACCTGGTCTGTCCTAACGATATCCCGCTGATGACTGCCGAGTTGGTTGGCCGGCTGACTGCCCCCTCAGAGGCGATGGTCACTGCATTCCAAACTGAAGATGGCCGCATTCAGTCCCTCCCAATCAGAATCACGACTGCTGCCCTCCCGACCGTATCAGCCGCCCTGGACCGGGGTCAGAATGCGATACACCTCGTTCTGAGAGAACTGGAGACGGATCGAATCGGGCTCACCGACGAGGAGGCGCAATGCCTGCGCAACATCAACACTCCTGGCGACTTCGACTCGGTCAGCTGAGCCAAGTCAGCGAATCTCAACGACCTCGGCTTCGGCATCGACGGTCACATCCGGTACCTCACGTCTCAACACCCAATCGACAGCGGGCAATCCCCTGAATCCTGTCATCCGCCTGTGAGCCTGGTCGCAGGCGACAATCGCCGCCAGGGCCAGGAATACGAACATCATCGCCGGGTCGATGATGACCCGGGTCGGATGAAGGGTCGTGATCGAAGGGATACTCACCATGGCCAGGGCATAGATGGTGGTCGCAACCAGCGATAGCGTCCTGAGCCGCCACTTCGACGCCGCCCCTCTCTCCACCAACCAGAAGGCGATCGCCCCCTGGCTCAACAGGTAGAACACATTGGGGTCGACCGAGCCGGCGACGAGAAAGTTGAGATTCATGAAGATCCCGACTCCGATCCCGTAGGCGAGGAGTCTGCCGCTGAGAAGGGTGACGGCGGCAAAGGCCTGCGCTGCGATCAGGATGACCAGGATCACCCGGAAGTTGGGGACAACCAGATTGTCGACTATCGGGCGGTACCAGCCGAGCGTCCACACCGAGTACCCCTCGACGAATGCGATGATCTCGGTCCCATCCCGCCATGCCGGTTCGATGAGCTTCTCCGCCACCGCACGCAACCAGCCGAGACCGATGAAGAGGCGGATGAACACGACCCAGGCAGGGGTGCCCTCGATACGGGTGGCCAGGCGCGCCCGCGATATCGCCGCCTTCCTCGATTCCGTGGAATCCGGTGCTTTCGTGGTCGTCATCGTTACGAGTATCGGTCCGCTGTGTGAGTACCGTTAGCAAAAGTAGAAGTTCCCGACAGTCTACAGCACTGCCAATGCCTGGTCCTGTGCTTCAACCGTGATAGCCGTGTTCTTGAAGGCCGGCGTCTTGGACCGGGGGTCGGCGGCCTTCGGGATGATGACATTCGCCTCGGGGTAGTACATCACGGCGTTTCCGGGGCGGATGTCCACCTCGCGCACCACCACGTTGCGGAGGGCACCGGTGTCGCTCCGGACGGTCACTTGTTGGTCGATGCTCAGGCCCATCTCCTCGATGTCCTCGCTGCTGAGCATGATGATGTCGCGACGGTCCTGTCCCCGATACAGGTCGTGATCTTCATAGACAACGGTGTTGAATTGCCCTTCGCTCCGGACAGTCATCAGCCGGAGCCGGCCTGGTGCCTTCGATAGTTGAGGGATCTCCAGGTTGTGGAACCTGGCCCTCCCCGTTTCGGTGCCGAATTCCGGCTGGTGAAGGGTTCGCCCTTCGATCTGGAATTCTTCACGGGTCCGGTCGATTTCGCCGATCTTCTCGTAGCCGGGGATGATACGGGCGATGGCCTTCCTGATGTCCCGGTGCGCCCGCATTGCCTCCCAGTCCACAGGCCCGGAGCCCAGGGACCTCTGGCCGATGTCGGCAATGACTTCGACCTCCGAGCGCGGGCCGGAGTGGCGGGCCTCACCACCGTCAGAGAGCCGCACGTAGTTGAACATCGACTCCTGAGTGGTCGGCTGCTGTTCTTCGTCCCTGGCCAGAACCGGCAGGATGAGGGTTTCGCGTCCTCTCCCGTGGGCGTGGCCGGTGTTGAGCGTCGTCGACATGTAGACCACCATCCCGATCGCGCCGAGCGCGCGCGATGCGTGATCCGCATCCGGGTTCGACCCGTACAGATTCCCTCCGAGACAGAGAGCGAAGTCGATCCCACCGTCAGCCGCCCGCAGCATCGAACCGAGCGTGTCGAGGCCAGGGGTTGTGGGGAGTTCGACGCCGAAGTTGTCTTCGAGACGGGTGAATATCTCGGCTTTGAGCTCAGGTGTCACCCCCATCGAACCCATGCCCTGGACGTTGCTGTGGCCGCGCAGCGGGAGCAAGCCTGCGCCCCGTCGACCGAGCATCCCGCGGATCATCGCCAGGTTCGCTATCGCCTGAACATTCTCCACACCATGTTCGTGATGGGTGATACCCATCGCCCAACAGAAGATCGCGTTCGGGGCGCCGGTGTACAGCGCTCCGATCCTCTCAATGGCCGACCGCGCCACCCCCGACTCCTCTTCGATCCGTTCCCATTCGAGCGACTCGACATGGGTCCGATAGCTCTCCCATCCCTCGGCGTGATCGGAAACGAACCGGTCGGCCACACCGCCCCTCTCGATAACCGCCTTGGCCACTCCCGACAGCAAAGCGATGTCGCCGCCGATATGAGGCTGGACGTACTCGTCGGCGATACGCGAGCCGAACACCATGCTGCGCATGTTCGATGGAACCTTGAACCTCACCAGCCCCAACTCCTTGAGCGGGTTGACGACAACCACCTTCCCGCCACGTCGCTTGAAGTGCATCAGGGTCGTCATCAGCCTGGGATGGTTCGACGCCGGGTTGGCCCCGATGATCATCACCACGTCTCCTGTGCCAAGGGACTCGATGTCTTCGAGGACGACCGTGGCGGTCCCCGACCCGGTGACGCTGGACAACCCCACCCCGGACGCCTGATGGCAATAGAACGAACAGTTATTGACGTTGTTGGTCCCATGCATACGCGCCATCAGCTGCAACAAGAACCCCGCCTCGTTCGACGAGCGCCCGCTGAAGTAGAAGAGTGACCGTTCCGGCTCGGTGGCTGACAGCTTCTGGCCGACTCTCGTCATCGCCTCGTCCCAAGAAATCGGCCGATACCTGGTGTCGAGCGGCCCGGCATAAAGAGGGCGGGTAATCCGACCTGATGCTTCGAGATCTCTCGAGGTGAGGCCTTTGAGCGCGTTCAGGTCGAAGGTGTCGAAGAAGCCCTCCGGGATTGCGCCCTGCATGTCCGCCGTCATCGCCTGGATCGACTTCTTGCAGACCTCAGGGAAATGACCCGACTCGTTCACCATTCCACCCAGCTGCCCGCCCATGCCAAGAGCGCAGGTCTTACAGGCGTTCTTGGAACGGAGTGCCCGGTAGAGCTTGAAGGGCCCTCCCACCTGGCGGGCCCTACTCAGGGTGTACCAGATAGCGGGAAAGCCACCCCCGGATTTGATCCGCCTCATCCCAACGAGGATACCCGGCGCCGCGGCGGGAACGCCCTGGGGTGTGTATGCGACGGCATTCTCGATCTCGCCAACCGAAAAAGTGATCGAACATGAACATCGATCAGTGGCTGGAGAGCTATCGCCTGGCCTGGGAACAGGCCGATTACCTGGGAACAATTTCGCGTTCCAGGTGAGGGTTTAATGAACGCCGGCCAGGGGTACGGAACATCATATGAAAACGCCAAACACGTGGCGGCTAGGCGGTTCCTCCGGTCCGGTCCGTGCCCTCATACTGGCAGGAACTCTGGTGGCTGCCTCTGCGTGCGCCCCTGCAGCGTCGGTGGCCACCGAACCCATTCCTGTGACGTCGGCCAGCACCGTCGCACGATCTGCAGATAGGGTGAGCGCCGCATTGAGCGAGGTCAGTCTTCGGCTCTCCACACAGATGACGGCCGAGGATGAGGACGTCATCCTGGCGTGGACCGACTTCGAAAGAGACGTTCGCTCCGTGGTCGAAGACCTCATCAGCAGACCTTCCCGCATCGATATCGAAGGTATGCAACAAAGGGTGGAGGGCCTCGGAGACCTGCTGGCCGAATCTCAGCTGGAACTTCCAGCATCCGAATGGGATGAGTTCGTTTCGGCTTTCCAGACACTGATGAACGAAGCGTCTACAGCCAGTGCTCGGACCTGAATAGAACATACGTTCGCTAATGTCGGAGCATGAACCCCGAATTCAGTTTTCAAGAGTGCCGGCTCGAACTCGCCGACACCCCTGAATCCTTCGAATCGCATTTCGGCCAGGTCGAGCGCATGGAACTGGGCCTGGGGGGCCCAGGAGGGCAGCACCCGCCGCGATCGCAAAGGAAGCTCGGATTCGTTTCAGATTATCTTTGCTCATCTCGGTACGCTATCCAGGCGCGGAAAGGGTGACAGCCCGCTCAGTCGTCACCACCGTCGAGGGCACGAACCAATACCCTGGTTATCTTGCGCCCTTCCATCTCTTCGACTACCAGCTGGTGACCATGGACTTCGATTGAGGCGCCCACTTCTGGAACCGTACCGTGCCCGGCAAGCAGCAGCCCGGCGATCGTGGTGACGCCGGGACGGATGAATTCTATTCCGTGGTCTTCTTTCAGCTCCGCAAGAGTCGTCTCACCGTCGAGACTCAAAAACCCATCTTCTCTGTCAGCCGGCAGGCCGGGCACCATCTCCAGCTCGTCATCCATGACTTCGGCGACGATGTCATCGAGGGTGACGAATCCGAGCGTGTTGCCGAACTCGTCGATGACAAGGCTGGCGTGCGTTCGGTCCTTTTTGAACCGCGTGAGCAACTGCTCCGCCGTTGCAGTTGCTGCGACAGTGGGCAACGCCCTTGCCAGGCTCTCCAGGCGAGGAGTTGACCCTTGCTCCCGCGCCCTGATGAAGTCCTTGATGTGGAGCACCCCGACGACGTTGTCCAGGCTCCCGTCGATTATCGGGTAGCGACTCCGTGGCGACGACTCGATTCTTCTGATCACCACTTCGGGTGTTGCCGAAACATCGATTGCCTCGATTCTGCTGCGTGACGTCATCAACTCCTCGGCAATTCGAGCATCGAGATCGAAGATCTTGCTAATCAGGTTTCGCTGCATCTCTCCGAGCTGTCCACTGTCGGCGGCCTCGTCGGTGACGATGGCCAGCTCCGAGCTCGTGTAGAGCGCCAGCCTCCGATCAGGCTCTGGTATGCGCAGTAATCGCATCAGGCCAAAGGCGGCTGCATTGAGCACCCGAACCATGGGTCGGAACAGGAACCCGAAGAGCCGCACAACAGGGTTGACTCGAACGCTCACCTGCTCGGGTCCCTGCAAAGCCAGTGCCTTGGGAATCATCTCCCCGAAGACGACGTGCATATACGTGATTGCGGAGAGGGCGAGGATGAAACCGAGGGTGTGAGCCGTGGCATTGGTCAAACCCAGGTTCTCCAACGGCTCATAGAGCCACGCTGCTACCGCGGGCTCGCCGTACATACCCAGCCCCACGCTGGCCAGAGTGATCCCGAGTTGGGCTACCGCAATGTAGGAGTCCTTTCCGGTCGGATCGTCGAATACGCCAACCAGCCACCGGGCGACGCGGCTGCCCCCGTCGGCGAGGGTCTGGAGTCGGCTGCGCCGGGAGCCAACCAGGGCGAACTCCGCTGCAACAAAAAGCCCGTTGATCGCCACGAGGACGATCACCACCACAATCGGGAGTACAACGGCCTGGATCATTCGGGCTCCTCCGGCAGCTCGAAACTGGCCCGATTGACCACGCGGCCCTCGACCGACTCGACCCGGATCGAGACACCGGATGATTCGACTTCCACCTCATCGCCTGAGACCGGCCGCCGACCGAGACGGTGCCAGATCCAGCCCCCAACCGTGTCGACGCCTGCATCCGGGAAGCTCAGCCCGTATCGGTCGTGGAGGAGGTCGAGAAGAACATCTCCTCGAACCGAAATTCGCCGTCCGGCGACGGTGATCGGCTCGTCCTCGAGGTCGAACTCGTCCTGGAGCTCGCCGAAGATCTCCTCGATTGCATCCTCGAGGGTGACCAATCCCGTCACGGACCCGTACTCGTTGACCACGATCGCGGCGTGTTGCTCCTGGTCCCGGAGATGCTGCCAGAGCCCGGGCACGGTCATGGACTCGGCGACTGCGAGCACCGGGCGTGCTATCGCGGACACGGTCGACTCGGCGTCGGCGCCCGCTTCGTTGAACATGTCGCGAAGGTGAACCAGCCCGATTATGTCATCGGGATCCTCGCCGGTTACAGGGAACCTGGAGTGGGAGCTGGACGCGGTCTGGGTCAGAGCCTCCCCCACCGTCGTCCCGCCGGATACGGTCTCCAGGCGGAGACGCGGGGTCATGATCTCCCGGACCAACCTGGCTTCGACGTTGAGCACCCCGGCAAGCATGTCACGTTCTGCGGAGTCGATCAGGCCCCCCTTTGCACTGGCCTTGTAGAGCCCGGCAAGCTCCTCCGGGGAATGCACATGGGCGTGGGAATGGTCGATGTGGAGGTTGCCCAATCTCATCAGGGCGAAAGCCGAGCCGTTGAAGATCTTCACCAACGGGCGGAACAACCACTGGCTGATCTGCATGGGCGGCATGGTGGCCATCGCCAACCTCTCCGGGTAGCGGAGCGCTGCCGTCTTTGGCAGCAGCTCGCCCAAGATCACCTGGACCCCGGTGATGGCAATCAGAACCAGAACCACAGCTGCGGTTCGCCCCGCCGCCCCCAGAAACGGCTCGAGAATCGGTGTGAGCTGGGCCTGCCCGTAGGCTCCTGCCGCGATGCTGCTCAGTGTGATCCCGATCTGACAGGCCGCGACGTAGTTGTCGAGAGCCTTCGGGTCGCGCAGGACCTTCAGGAGCTTGCCCGCCGAAGCGCTCCCTGCTTCCGCCGCCTCCTGAACGCGAGACCGGCGGGAACCGACTGTCGCAAACTCCGCGGCCACGTAAAGGGCGTTGAAGGCGACCATGAGTGCAATGACGAGCACGGCATTGAGGACGTTCATTGGAGGATCACTTGCGGAGATTAGCTAGTGGTCACCTCAGCGTTCGTCGACCGAGTCACCCGCGAGCTCGTCGATCCTGATCGTATTGGCAACTTCGACAACCGATCGGTAGGCCGCGCGGCCGATGAGATGGGCTGCGATCGGGGCAGTAAAGAACTGGAAGACGACAACGAGGAAGAGCTTGACGGAGTCGCCGGAGTCGGTAAGTTGGAGCGATGCGCCGACGGCGATGAGCACGAGCCCGAGGGTGGCTGGCTTGGTCGCAGCGTGCATCCGGGCGAGCACGTTGTCGAAACGATGGAGGCCAATCGCCGCAAGCAGGGCGAGGAGAGCTCCAACGATCATGAGGAACCCCGACAACCACTCGATCATCGTCCCTCCCTCCTCCGGAGCAGCCCGGACAGCATCGCAGATGCGACGAACCCGAGAAGGGCCGCAACCACCAGGAGGTCGAGATACGTGCCGTCCCTGGTTGCCGCAGCGAGCACAGCAAGGCCAGAAGTGATGACCACGAGCAATGTATCGACGGCAACAATCCGGTCTGCCATCGACCCTGGTCGGAGCAGGCGCAGGAGGTGAAGGGACCCAGCAAACAGCAAGATAGCGAGTGCGATCACCGGCCCGACGCTCACGTCGCCACCTCCCCGGAGGGACCACTCGGATCGTCGCCAAAGGCGCCGATCACCAGGCTTTCCAGCTTCCGGACGTCCTGGCGGGCCTCCTCTACCGTGCGGAGGTGGAGCACGTGCACATACAACGTCATTGGATCCTCGCGCACCTCGATTGTGAGCGTGCCGGGTGTCAGCGAGATCATGTTGGCGATGATTGTCACCAGCCCTTTCGATTCCCCCAGCATCGGTATCTTCACGATGCCCTGGTTGATACGGCTCCGCGGAGTAACAACCTCCCATGCCACCAGGGCGGTGGCCACGGCCAGAGCTCTGGCGAAGAAGACCATGAGTCGGAGCACGCGGATCGGGCGGAGCGCGAACCCTGCCCCGATTTGATAGGACGGGATGATCCATATCACCGTTCCACCGACGGCCAGCCCAGCGAGGACGGTGCCAACCGACGCCGACTCCCAGAGGGCCATCCAGACCACGGTCAATGCCAGCACGATGGCGATCGAATGCTTCATGGCGCCAATACCGCTTCGATGTAGACCGAGGGATCTGCGGCGATCTCACCGGCGCGGAGGCCGATCTCGTAGATGGCGCCGCCGCCCACCACGAACGCGAGACTGACCAATACCAGGGTCGCTGTCGAGCCGACCATCAGCTTCGACAGCTGGCGTGTGCTCTTCGGCGAGTCGTCGGTCTCGTCAACGAGGGCGGCCTTGCCCCAGAACACGCCAGCCCAGATCTTGGTCATCGAGAACAGAGTCAGGAGGCTCACCGCAAGCGAGACTCCGACTGTCACAAACGCTCCGGCATCCAGGCCTGCCTGGACGAGTGACAGCTTGGCAACGAACCCCGAAAGCGGGGGGATGCCGGCCAGGGAGAGGGCAGGAAGAAGGAAAAGGCCAGCGAGGAAGGGCGCGGAATGGACCAGCCCTCCCATCCGGTTCAATGCCCCGGTTGCGGTGGTCTCCTCGATGAGGCCACCAACCAGGAACAGTGTGGTCTTGATGATGATGTGGTGGACCATGTAGAAGATCGCTGCGGCAATACCGGCAACCGTGAACAGGGCCAGCCCGAAGATCATGTACCCGATCTGGCTGATGATGTGGAAACTCAAGATTCGTTTCACATCGTTCTGCGCGATCGCACCCAGCACTCCCACCACCATGGTCGCGCCGGCCAGGAACAGCAGTAGCCGGGAGGGCCCGTCGGAGGGGAAAAGCAGGGTATGAGTCCGGATGATGGCGTAGACCCCGACCTTGGTGAGCAAGCCGGCAAAAATTGCCGTGATCGGGGCCGGTGCGGTCGGGTAGGAGTCGGGCAACCAGAAGAACAGCGGGAAAATCGCGGCCTTTATCCCGAACACAGCCAGGAAGAGCCCACCCAGCGCCAATCTCAGACCCGGATTCACCGTTTCCATGGCAAGGGCGAGATCGGCCAGGTTGACAGTCCCGGTGGCCGCGTAAGTGAGGGCGATCGCGGTGATGAACAAGATCGATGCGAGCAGGCTGATCACGACGTAGGTCATCCCGTGGCGAACCTGATCCTTGGCCCCACCGAGGGTGATCAATGCGTAACTCGCAGTGAGTGTGACCTCGAAACCAACAAACAGGTTGAACAGGTCGGCGGTGAGAAAGGACATTGCAATGCCGGCCAGCATGACCAGGTAGAGGGGATGGAAGAAGTCGGTTTGATCGGCCGTCCGTGGGCTGCCGATGGCATAGACCAGCACTGCGAGCGCCATCAACGCGGCAACCACAAGCATCACTGCAGACAAAGGGTCGGCGGCGAGGACGATCCCGAGCGGCCCCGGCCACCCTCCCATCCGACTGGTGAGGACCTCCCCGGAGCGAACCATCCACAGGAGCACACTGGAAAACCCGAGAGTCGCGGCAACGACCCCAACCCCGAAGGCGCGTTGCATCCTGGGGCGGTGATGCAAGATCAGGGATATCGCGGCACCGACCAGTGGCAAAACGAGCGGAATGGCAACGATGGTCACGTCGATTCGTCTCCGGCCCGTTCCTTTTCAGCATCTGCTTCTGCTCGCTCCCGGGCGCGCTCGGTCAGGAGGGAGATGCGTCGATCCTCGACGTCGTCTTCGACCTCGTCGGTCTTGGTGAGGGCCCAACTCCGGTATGACAGCGTCAGGAGAAAGGCAGATGCGGCAAACGAAATGACGATGGCAGTGAGTGCCAGCGCCTGCGGCAGCGGATCCGAGACCGGCCCCACCTGGGCACCGTCGAGGATCGGGGCGCGCCCGGCGTCGCCGCCCGCGAGAAGAAGCAGGAGGTTGGCGCCATGACCCAGCATTGCCAACCCGATCACGATTCGACTCAAGCTTCGCTGCAATAGAAGATAGGAGCCAGCCCCGAAGAGGACACCCACAACCAGGACCAGGACAATTGTCATTGGGTTTCGTCCTCCTTCACCCTGCCGAGAGTTTCGAGGATCGCCCCCGCCAGGCCAAACACGACCAGATAGACTCCGATGTCGAACGGCAACGCTGTGGTGAAGGCAACCTCACCGAGTAGGGGAGCAGTGAAGGTGGCCTTCGCTGTTTCGAGGAAGTGCTCCCCCCAGACCCAGCCGCCGACGCCGGTGAGGGCAGCAACCACCAACCCGACACCGAGGATGATCTCGGGCGTGACCGGGCCGAAGCGGGTCACTATCGAAGGGCCCCGCGAGACAAAACTGATGACGAGTGCAATCGATGCCACCAGGCCACCAACGAATCCACCACCAGGCGCGTTGTGACCGGTGAAGAGGAGGAAGAGGGAGAAGACCAGGGCGAGACGCACGATCGTCCGAACCAGCGTGGCGAGGATGAGGGAGTCGAGGTGAATCATTGGCTGTCCACATCCAGTTCGACAAGACCGTCACGGTTCTCGGGCATCCGGGCGCGCACGAGGGCGATCACGCCCATTGCTGCGACAGCAAGGACTGTGATCTCGCCCAGCGTGTCCAGCGCACGGAAGTCCGTGAGAATCACATTCACCACGTTGGCGCCTCCGCCTTCGGGCACGGCAAGGCGGACCATCTCATCGGAAACATCCCGCAGGGGACGCTGGGCTGCTGCCAGAAATGCGGCAAGTGAAGCAAACAGACCCACGCCGGTAGCGATCGCGACCCGGGTGGCCTGTCGAGCTCTCCACGGCATGCGGTCGAATCGGCGGGGCAGATGGCGAAGCACCAGCACGAAGAGCACAACAACCATGGTCTCGACCAGCATCTGGGTGAGCGCCACGTCCGGCGCTCCCTGGATCACCATCAACACTGCAACCCCGTAACCCACCGTCCCCAGCCAGAGCACCGCGGAGACTCGGTCCTCCGCTCGTGCTGCCCCAATCGCTCCCAGGATCACAAGTGCAACTACACCGGCTTGCATCGGGTTCAACGCCCAAACCAGATCGGGTGGCACCTCCCACGCCTGGCCGAGATTCGGAGCGGCCAGGCCGATTGTGGTGAGGAGGATCACACCGATATAGATGGGCAGCGAGCCGCTCTGGAGAGCACCGGTGACCCGGTCTGCGAGCCAGTTGAGCCCCACCAGCGACCGGTTATAGCCGTTGCTTGCGGCGGGCATCCTGCCGGTTACAGAACCCACCCGGACCCAAACCCTCGGCAAACGCCACAGCAACCAGCCGGTGGACAGGGCCACCAGGGAAAGCCCGAGTGCCAGGTTGAGCCCGTGCCACACGGCGAGATGAAGACCTTCCAATCCGGGATAGAGCGAGTCGTCGGCGGCCGTTACCAAACCGTCGAGAAGCCCGGGAAACAGTCCAAACACAAGGGTCAGACAAGTCAGGACCGCCACCGGAGCCGTCAGTGCGAGTCCACCCGGAGTCAGGGCCGCGGGCTCAGGATCCTCGTCTGCGGCCGTGAAGAACGCGCCGACCACGTACCGGATCGAGTAGGCAACTGTGAGGGCCGAGCCGGCTACCAGCCCGACTATGACCACCAACGCCGTCCCCGTGGCCGGGTCGAGTGCGGCGGCCAGGGCCTCTTCCTTTGCGACAAAGCCAAATAGGAGGGGGACTCCGGCCATCGAACCGGCGGCGACCACCGCAGCGGCGGCCAGCCACGGCATCCTCCCTGCCACGTGGTGCAGTTTGCGAATGTCCCTGGTGTGGAACTGGTGGTCAACTACGCCTGTGATGAGGAAGAGAGCAGCCTTGAACAGCGTGTGGGCAATCAACAGAACCGTCCCGGCCACCGCCAGTCGCACGACCCCTGCCCCGAATAGAACCACCATGAACCCGAGTTGGGAGACGGTGCCGTAAGCGAGCAGCAACTTCATATCGGTTTGTCGGAACGCGCGGTAGCCACCCAGCAGCATTGTGAGCAAGCCCACACCGATCACGACCGGCCTCCAGAACCCGACAGTGATCGCGAAGGCGGGAGCGAGGCGGGCGATCAGAAACACCCCGGCTTTGACCATGGTCGCCGAGTGGAGATACGCGCTGACCGGTGTCGGTGCCGCCATTGCTCCCGGCAACCAGAAGTGAAAGGGAACCTGGGCCGACTTGGTGAAAGCTCCAACCAGCACCAAGCCAACCCCCACCGAGACTGCCATGCCTTGCGGTGGGTTGGCGACGATGGCGGCCAGAGAAGTCGTCCCTGCCGCCTGACCGATGATCACCAGTCCCCCGAGCATCGCCAGTCCCCCAAGGCCGGTGACCAGCAACGCCTGGAGGGCGGCTGAACGGGCTTCGGCTCGATGGTCCTCCAAGCCAATCAGCATGTAGGAAGTGATCGAGGTCAGCTCCCAGAAGACGAAGATCATCAACAGGTCATCGGCCGTGACCAGGCCGAGCATGGAGCCGGCGAAGGCAACGAGGTACGCGCCGAGCCTCCCGGCGGATTTGTCGTCACTCATGTACCCGCGGGCGTACAACAGGATCAGAACCCCGACGAAAGAGACGATTCCCACCATCACCAGGGCAAACCCGTCGAGGGCAAACCGAATCGAGAGCCCGATCCCTGGAACCCAAGAATGCTCGGTGATCAGAGGAGATCCTGCCATGACCTCCGATGAGACAACCAGCGCGTAGATGAAGGCGGCCGCCGGGGCCAGGGCGCCGAAGAGCAGCGATTTCCTGCCGAATCGCCGTCCCAGCATGGGCATGAAGCCGGCGATGAACAAGTGAAGGACAAGGATCCCGATCATCGCTACAGGCCCACCACGGCTCCGGCGACCGGAAAGATCGCCGCGACCGACCTCGGGTTTACCTCATTGAACAGGCTCGCTCCGTCCATCAGTCGTAGGGACCACCACTCGATGCTATCAACACCGGACCGCGTATCCCGACCTGAGACTTGCAGCATGACGGGTTGGGGCAATCCGTTCCCCGGCCACGTCGGCCCAGACATGGCGGGACTCCTCCCGCCCTCAGAAAATGAGCGCATATTCACCCATGGTCGACGTCGAATTAATCACTGACCAGGCTTCCCAGCGCTCCTGGAGCGACTATAGCTTTGACCCCCGGTAGGGCGAATCCAGCTGGTGTCAGCAGCTGGATGGAACCACTGTGTGCTGTGCGAAGAAGGTCGACCAACGCGGCGTCGAGATGATGCGCCCTCGGAGGTACCAAACCACGAACCCACACTTCGAAGTATCATTCGACGACCACGAAGGAGACTCGATGGAGCCAGTAGAAGGCGCTGCCACCTTCACAGCCACCGGCAGCGACTATGACCGCTTTATGGGCAGGTACTCGGCAAAGCTGGCGCGGCTTTTTGCCGACACTGTCGACCTCTCCCCCGGCATCCGGGCACTAGATCTCGGTTGCGGCCCCGGGGCCCTGACCGGGGTGCTCGTCGAGCGTGTCGGGACCGCGGGGGTGTCAGCTTGTGACCCGTCACCCTCGTTCGTCGCTGCGTGCGCCAGCCACTACCCCGGAATCGACGTACGTGCCGGTCGGGCCGAAGCGATCCCGTTCGAAGACTCCCGCTTCGACGTGGCCATGGCCCAGCTCGTCCTCCACTTCGTCTCCGAACCGGAGACGGTTGGGCTGGAGCTGAGAAGGGTGGTACGCAAAGGTGGGGTTGTCGCGGCATGCGTGTGGGATTTCGAGCAAGGCATGGAGATGCTGCGGGCCTTCTGGGACGCTGCCTTACTCGTCGACCCAGCCGCGCCCGATGAGGCCATGACGATGCGGTTTGGGCGGGCGGGCGAAATCGCAGATTTGTTGGCATCGCCCGGATTCGTGGACATCACCGAGACCACCCTCACCGTGAGTTCGGTGTATCAGTCTTTTGATGAATTGTGGTCGGGGTTTCTCGCCGGGATCGGACCGGCCGGCTCCTACTGCGTCTCTTTAGACGAAGACCGGCAGGCCTCTCTGCGGCAGCGCCTCTTCGAGCGCATCGGTGAACCTGTGGGGCATTTCGAGCTGTCAGCAACAGCACGTAGCGCCTCGGGAGTTGCTCCAGACTGAACGAGTATGTCGAAGGGTCAGAGCCCGCTGTCGCGGGCGGTCCCGGTCAGTTTGGTGAGGTCGAGCCTGTAGAGGATGCAGGCAACCTCGCGGTCTCCCGTGTTCCAGGATTCTTCCGTTGGCGTGAAGATGAACACCTCCAGCGCCGAGCCGAAGTAGTCGGTCCCGACGTATTCGCGGAATGGCTCACCGACACACGCATCGTATCCGAAGTCCTGAAGTGCCTCGTCCCCGGGGAAGGCGGTGTCAAAGCCTGTGACCGGGATCATCGAATAGACCTCGTTGTCATGAGCCTCCGAGCACGGGACTGCCGCAACAGAGAACACCACCTCCTCGAGGTCCTCCGGATCGTTGAAGCAGTCACCAATCTGGACTGCCATCACGTCGACGTCACCAGCGCTCACCAATTCCCCGGACCCGTCACGACTGGCGTCGTTCATTGCCGAGAAGAAGGCAATTCCGGCGAACACCACTATGCCCAGCCCGAATCTCAAGGCCAGCCTGGAAAGCCGGGAGCCACGATCGGGCTGGCCGGAAGGATCAGGGCCGTAGGGCCCGGCCACCAGGTCGTAGCCTGGCGACAGGTTTTCGAGCTCAGCCTGGCCGTCCAGCTCGTACTCCTCCTCCAGCTCATCCACCTCTCGGGCTGGTTCGGATCGGAGCGGCGAGGGACGTGCCGGTTGAACAGGATCGGGCACTGGGTCATCTTGTGGAGCACGCAACCTGCGGTTCGCTTCGCGAATTAGCTCCTCGCTGCTCTTGGGCTTGTCATCAGTCATAACGCGACATCGGCCAGAACCTTAGGAGACTTGACGTGGCCCAGCACGTTGCCGGAATCCGGCATTGCGGACCGATCCTGTCCTCTTCTCAAACCTACGCTGGCCAGTAATCGTCGAAAGAACTGGCCACGGGCCGCTGTCGACTTTGCCCGGGAGCGAGGTGCACGCGCGATCGAGGGTTATCCGATGATCACCGAACCCGGTCAGGACATCACCTGGGGAGAGCTCCATGCGGGTAGCCGCAGCATCTTCGCCGGCGCCGGATTCATCGAAGTCAGCCATCCGAGATTGCGCAGGTTGTGATGCGCATCGACTTCTGCCATCGGCTCCGAGAAGTTCGGAGCCGATGCCGGCAAGCGGGTTCTGACTAGCAAAGTTTCTTTGGGATTTGGGTTCGGGGGTATGGATTCTGTCCTGGCTGAGTTGTACGATCGAACATATGTTCGAGAGTTTGTTTGAGTTCCCGCCGGAGAGCTTTGCCCCCCGCAACCAAGCCGAACGTCGCCTTGTCGACCTCCCCGCCGACGACAGCCCGGGCATCCCAGCTGGTTTGGACACAATGAATCCGGGTCCCGGTCTGGCGGCGGTTCTGTCCACAATCGACCCGTTTTCGCTGCCGGGTTGGGCAAGGGTGAAACTGATCCAGGCCTGCCAACGGCAGCTGTCCTCGACGAACGGAGGGTTCTACACATCATTGACCGCCCTGACCGAGCACATGATCGAATACGACGAGGACTGCGTGTTGGGCGGCGAAGCGGCTGCCTATGAGTTGCGGGCGGCTCTGCGCTTGACCCGACGAGGCGCCGACACCGAACTCGACCTCGCGGAGGAGTTGTCTCAACGACTCCCCGCCGTTGGCGCAGCTCTCTCCGCCGGCGACATCGATGTCCGTCGGGCCCGGGTGATCTGTTATGGGACCGGACATCTCACCGACGCCACCGCACGGGAAGTAGTCGACATGGTGTTGCCCGACGCCCACCGGCTCACCTCCGGGCAACTTCACGCCAAAATCCGCAAGCTCTGCATCGAAGCCGATCCCGAAGAAGCCAAGAGCCGCTACCAACAGGCATTGGACGACCGGAAATTGGTCCGGGAAGCAAACACTGCGGGGACCGCCGGTCTCTACCTCACCGACCTGCCCCCCGACCGGGCCGCCGAAGCCTATGAGCACATCAACAACATCGCTCTAAGCCTCACCGGCCCCGACGACGAGCGGAGCATGGACCAAATCCGTGCCGATGTCGCCGTCGACTTACTCACCGGCCAGATGACCTACAGAACCCGATCGAAAGGCACTGTCGACATCTGTGTCGACCTCACCACCCTCGCCGAGCTCGACGACAACCCCGGAGAACTCGCCGGATTCGGACCGGTCATTGCCGACATCGCCCGCCAGGTCACAGAACACCAACACCGGGCCGAATGGCGCTACACCATCACCGACCCCGAAACCGGGATGGTCGTCGACAACGGGACCACCCGGCGCCGGCCCAACGCACATCAAACACGCCACGTCGAAGCGAGAAACCGGACCTGTATCACCCCCGGATGCCGGATGCCCGCAGTCCGTTGCGATCTCGCCTCGCCTAGCGGCGAGGTTGGAGATCCTTCGGATCTCCCGACCGCGCCACCCGCCCCACCCGAAACGGAGTTTCGGCCTGAGCCGAAATTCCAACGTCTCGGCGGAGCCGAGACGCGACCACTGTCAGAGACACAAATTCGGATGGACATACATTCCGATCGACGGAGGCGACTACCTGTGGACCTCTCGCCTTGGACTCAAATACACCACCAGCGGACGCCCACCCCCGTAACCGAATCCGGTCCGCTCACTTGGAGCGCATGAACTGGCGGCAACTACCATTCTGTTTGTGCCCCCTCCCCGAACCGCACCCGACTTTCGACGCGCTCTTAACCTGGAATACGCGACGGTGGCCTGAAACGTTGGTGAGGCCTTCCTGGCCATCGGCCTGGGAGCGGTCGCCGGATCCCTGGCCCTCGTAGCCTTTGGTACCACCTCGATAGTCGAGGTCTTCGCCTCGCTGGTCGTGATCTGGCACCTCAAGCCCGGGAAACAGCCAGATCTCGCCCGACGCACGTTCCAGGCCCTCCACCTGGTCGGTATCGCATTTCTGGTCTTGGGACTCGCGTTGGGCGCAACGGCTGTTCGGGACCTCGTCTCGGGCCGCATCCCAGGCGAGTCCTGGTGGGGTGTCGCCTACCTGGCAGTCACCGCTGCGGTGATGTTTGCTTTGTCGAACGCCAAGAAGACGTTGGCCGAGCGGCATGGTTTGGAGCCACTCAAGGCCGAGGCGAAAATGTCTTTCCTCGACGGTGCTCTCTCGGTGGGAACACTGACCGGGCTAGCCCTCAACGCGGCATTCGGCCTGTGGTGGGCCGACCCCGTGGCAGCGCTATTGGTTTCCGTCTTCGCACTCAACGAAGCCCGGGAGAACTGGCAGGAGGCGGACGAGATCGGTCGTAAGTCCGCGATCGCCCGTGGTTCTTGACGGGCGGTCGACGAAAGGTCTGACCTATCCCGACCAGTCTAACAACAGGTAGTGCTCGGCTTTGAAGAAGTCCTTGCCGGGCGCAGCGCCAGGAGCTAACTCATCAACAGCCTCCTCCGGGGACACCAAACGCGGAGAGTCGAGGTTGATTTCTTCCCCATCCACCCTGAGACTGGCTCCGCCAGCTGCCACTACGTTCCTGACCCAATCCGAGCCGGGGCCGTATCTGACGACGAGCAGATAGCCTCCTTCACTCGGATGAGCATCGATAGGTGTCTGATAGACATTCCCCGACCGCCTACCGACATGGACGACGACCGGCCTCTCGCCCTTCATGACCTCTCTCGGGTTGAAGACGCTCTTATTTACCTTCGCAAGCCATCTCGGGTAGGGCATATTCCTCCTCTGCCGTGTCCCATGATGACACGAGGCGATCCGTGGTGCCGATGGCGGTTGGCTTCAGGCCCGAGCCGGGTGATCGGAGCTCATGGTCATTGTCCTCGAAGTCGGGCCACGCTGCGATGTCGATACCGTGGTTGTCCGGAGATGCCAAGGTCCACCAACCTGGCGCATGCGAGTCGTCGGCGATCCTGCCGCCAGCCCCGACCGCAGCCGCCACCCGAGCCTCGACCTGATCAGCGGGCACCTCACGAGAGCGCAACCAAGCTAGAGGAGCTCGCTGCGCGGCATGGAGTCGCCGAACTTGGCGGTCGACGAACTGGTCAAAGGCGTTCCAGGCCAGATGCTCCCGCAGTTGGCGGATCGTCTCAAGATCAACCTGATCGTCATGGGTACCGTGGCGCGCCGGGGGCTGAGCGGGCTAATCATGGGCAACACCGCCGAGACCATGATGCGATCCGTTCGCTGCTCGATTCTCACCGTGAAGCCGGAAGGATTCGTCTCGCCGGTTTCCGACGGTTAGCCGCAAGCGAAGCTGCCGCGAAGCCGAAGTGCCCAATGATCGATCGGGATGGCCCGGGCGCACTGACCTCTCAGCCCGGGGGCCGCTTCGGGCGAAGGTACTTGTGGGCCTCGACGGCGACCAGGATCGATGTCGCCACGACGACTATGCGCAGCCATGCTGCCGGATCGATTGGCTCGACGCGCAACAGGATTTGGAATGGCGTGAGGTGCAAAGCAGCGATGTGTATCCCTAGTGCTGCCGCCGTCGCTGCGAACAACAGCTTGTTGGAAAACGGATTGACCCCGAATATCGACCGGGTCTCCGACCGGGCGTTGCCCGCCTGGAAGACCTGGTAGACGACCATTGTGGTCAGAGCAACCGTCTGGGCACGGATCAGCGAGCCGGTCAGGTCCAACTCCCACCGGAACAAGAAGAGAGTGCCAGCAGCCATCACCATCCCGGCCACAACCACGCGCTCCCACATCATCCGATCGAGCACACCCCCGCTCCAAGTTCGTGGCCGCCTCCGCAGCACGTCCTTTTCGGCGGGCTCGAAAGCCAGAGCGATGTCCTGGAGTCCGTTGGTGACCAGGTTCAACCAGAGGAGTTGAGCCGGAAGGAACACCAACGGCCACTGCAGCCAGAGCGCGGTGAGGATGGCGGCGATCTCGGCTGCTCCTGTGGAGACCAGGAAGAACGTCACCTTGCGGATGTTGTCGAAAGTGACCCGGCCTTCCTCTACCGCGGCGACGATGGAGACGAAGTTGTCATCTGCGAGGACCATGTCGGAGGCCTCCCGGGCCACGTCGGTCCCCTTCTCCCCCATCGCCACACCAATCGCAGCCGCTTTCAGAGCAGGCGCGTCGTTGACACCGTCGCCGGTGACTGCCACCACCTCTCCTTGCGCCTTGAACAGGTTCACGATGCGGAGCTTGTCCTCAGGGGAGACCCGGGCAAACACAGATGTTCCGACTAGCCGGCGCGTTACCTCCTCGTCGTCCATAATTCCCAGCTCGGCTCCGGTGAGCACGTCCCCGCTTGTCCATCCGATGCCGAGCTGGTTGGCGATGGTTTCTGCAGTCCGGGCATGATCACCGGTGATCATGACCACACGGATCCCCGCCTCCTGGCATGCAACTACAGCCTCACGGACACCCGGCCTCGGCGGGTCGATCATCCCCTGGAGGCCGACCATTATCAGGTCTCCGGGCTCTCCAAAATGCCCCGGCTCGGACAGGTCGGTAGGAAGCTCACGGTAAGCGAAAGCGAGAACCCGATTCCCCTCGCTGGCCAGCGATGCCGCAGCCTCGTTCACCAGCTCGGGAACGATTGGGACGGGGCCGTCTTCGCCCATCATCTCGGAGCACATTTGGACGACCCGTTCCGGAGCACCCTTGACAAACACTTGGTGTCCAGAGGGTGACGACCGGACACTCGCCGAGTATTGACGCTCCGGCTCGAAGGGAATCTCGGCAAAGACCGGGTTGGCCGACCTCTTGACGTGAGGATCGACCCCGCCATCCATTGCCGCCAACAGCAGAGCGACCTCGGTCGGGTCCCCGGACGCGACCATCTCTCCAGCCCGTCTATGGACATCTGCTTCGTTGGTCAACACCCCGGTGAGCAGTGTGCGCAGCAGCGCCTGATTCTGATCCACCAATACCGGCTCACCGTCTTCCACGAACTGGCGCGCAGAACCCTCGCCGACGAGGCTGAACCGGCGCCCGGGTGTCCAGACCTCCTGCACGGTCATCTGGTTCATCGTCAGGGTGCCGGTCTTGTCCGAACCGATCACGGTGGTACTGCCCAACGTCTCCACAGCGGGAAGGCG
>JBHJOQ010000076.1:0-13505 GCA_050329555.1 Acidimicrobiia bacterium
ATCATGAGGTTCTGCAAGGAGCTGCTGCGCTCCCAGCGCAAGACCGTCGGGCGCCTCGACTCCCGCTACACCGGGTACGACCGGGTGGCAGACGGGGACAACATCGAGAGCGACCCGGCAGCCAACCTCACCATGGGACCGATGTCTTCGGCGCTGAATGCCTATCTCCGCAGCGAGCTCGGCTTCAAGACGGACGACTTCTACGAGATCCTCTCCATGGAAATCAATGAGCGCTGGGACTACGAGGAGTTCAAGAACAAATACGTCGACACCTCGGAGAAACTCCGCGATGTGATGTCACGGTCGCAGCGGATGAAGGTGTTCGTGGCCAACGGCTATTACGACCTGGCCACCCCGCACCTTGCCTGTGAGTACACCTTCAGTCACATGGGGCTCGAGCCCGAGATCCGAAAGAACGTGACGATGAAATACTACGACGCCGGGCACATGATGTATGTCCACAAGCCCTCGCTCGTGCAGCTCACCGCCGACATGCGGGAGTTCATCGAGGGCAGTCTTTGAAGACGTTCGGTTTCGACCAGACCTCTCCGACTTAGCCCGAATGGCCTTCCACGACTGACAGCACCTCGGTCATGTCGAGTTCGGGGTAGGGGTCGGGGGCGAGCAGGCCGAGGATGCGTTCCTGGGACCTCGCCGAAACCACGACCCTGTCGTCCCAGCGCTCCAACAGATCGTCGGGTGGAGTTCGGCAGCAATCGGGGTCGGGGCAAGTCGAAGTCTCTCGATTCTCCGTGTCGCGCCCGCGCAACCATCGGGCGTCCTTGAATTGGACACCGAGCGTGATGGCACGGGCGGGCTCCCGGCCGGTCTCGACGTGGGTGGTGGAGAAGTAGGTGCCCTCCGGGGTGTCCGTGTACTGGTGGTGGGTGTCGAATCGGTCAGGTGATCGGAAAGTAACCCGCGATCCCCAACGCTGGCACAGTTTTTGGGTCTCGATGCCGCCGTGGAGATCGCGGTGGATCGGTACCCCGTCATTCGAGTAGCCCTTGACGATGCTTCCCTGTCCGTCGCTGACGATGAGATGGCACGGGATGTCGAAGTGATGGGTCAACAGGTTTGCCGTCCGCCACGCAGCCATTTCATAGGAGACGTAGAACAGCTCTTTGACGTCCTCGACATTGATGTCGTGGTCGGCTTTTGCTCTTTCCAGCCGGGGCACAACCGCGGCTTCAGGGACCAGGACCGCCGCGGCGAAGTAGGCGGTCTCGATCCGCTGGCGGAGAAAGGTCTCCAGGTCGGGAACGTTTTCGTGTTCGAGGAGGAACCCGGCGAGGGTCTGCAGAACCGCCTTGCGCGCCTGGCGCGTTTTCAGTTCGTTCCTCTGGGCGATGTAGATCCGCTGGTTCTCGAGATCGATGATTGAGCGGGCGAACGAAGGCATGTCGTCGATGGGGTGGATTTCGAATCCCGCCCTGGATGTCAGATCGATGAGGTTCCTAGAGTTGAAGGGGCCCTCCCCGAGATAGCCGCTTGTGGCCAGCGCTTTGGCGGCCTCCTCCTCGATATGCTCGAGGTAACCGTCGTTGGAGGTGATCCACTCGGTCACCTCGCCATTGGCGCGTCGGATCTCTTCTCCGCTGGCATGTCCGAGTCCCGATTTCTCCTGGAGGGTCTGATGAAGTCCGACGATGTGCGCCAGGGTCTCGTTGTCCAGTTTTGCGGAGGGCTTGATCGCCGGCAGGTCGAGGGAATCGAAAAGGGAGGTGTCCTGGGATCTGAGCAGCGCGATCTCGAGCCGGTCGCGATGAGATGGGGGAGTGGGCTCGATCAGCTCCTCCAGTTCAACGCCCAGCGCCGCCGCCAGGTCGAGGATCAGCTGGAACCGCGGCTCCTTCTTGCCGTTCTCGAGAAGGGAGAGGTATGGGCCAGGCTTGCCCACTTTTTCACCCAGGTCGTCGAGGGTTAGATCTGCCAGTTTTCTGAAGTGTCGTAGCCGCCGCCCCAGAATCAGCTGATCGAGGTGTGGAGATTCATCCATTTAGCGCTCCAATTCAAAGATTGACTGATCTTACCTCAGACCGGGCCTGACAAGTCGGGATTGGGACAAGAAGATGGTCTTCTTATGAATCAGTTTCGTGCCACGGAAGTGGAGAGACGGGTCCTGACCCCAAACGCCGTTGCCTTCCTCAACGATCTCGAGCGTGAGTTCGGATGGAAGCGGGGCCAGTTGCTCGCCAGGCGTCAGGCCCGTCGTTTCGGAATGATCGCCGGCGACCGCCCGGACTTCCCCAGCGACACTGCCGGCGTCAGGGAGGGCGAGTGGCGGATTGCCCCGGTCCCCGCCGACCTCGAGGACCGCAGGGTTGAGATAACCGGCCCGGTCGACCGCAAGATGATGATCAACGCCCTCAATTCAGGGGCAAGCGTGTTTATGGCTGACTTCGAGGACGCCACCTCCCCGACGTGGGCCAACCTCCTCGAAGGCCAGGCCAACCTCGTCGATGCCTACCGTCGCGACCTCCGACTGGAGACCGAGCAGAAGACCTACGAGCTTGCCGACGATGTGGCAACGCTGGTGGTCAGGCCCCGGGGTTGGCATCTCGAAGAGAAGCACTTCCTCGTCGACGGCCAGCCGATGTCGGCGTCGCTGTTCGATTTCGGTCTCTACCTCTTCCATGGCGGGCGCGCCGCGATGGAAGCCGGCACGGGCCCATACGTCTACCTGCCCAAGCTGGAGTCCCATCTCGAGGCTCGACTGTGGAACGACGTGTTCGTCTGGGCGCAGCGCCAACTCGACATCCCTGTGGGGACGATCAAGGCCACAGTGCTCATCGAGCACATCCGTGCCGCGTTCGAGATGGACGAGATCCTCTACGAATTGCGTGATCACGCGGCCGGGCTCAATGCCGGCCGCTGGGACTACATCTTCTCGGTGATCAAGGAGTTCCGTGACGACCCGGACTTCGTCCTCCCCGACCGGTCCCAGGTGAAGATGACAGTCCCGTTCATGAAGGCCTACACCGAGTTGATGGTCAAGACCTGTCACCGTCGTGGTGCCCATGCCATCGGGGGGATGGCCGCGTTCATCCCGGACCGGAGGGATCCCGAGGTCACCGAAGCCGCTATCGCCGCAGTCAAGGCCGACAAGGCTCGTGAGGCCGGCGCGGGTTGTGACGGGACCTGGGTGGCCCACCCCGACCTGGTCGCTGTGGCACGCGGAGAGTTCGACAGGGTGCTCGGTGACCGGCCCAACCAGTTAGACCGGCAACGCGACGACGTTTCGGTCGGTCCCGATGACCTCCTCGATCTCGGCTTCCCCGGCACGATCACCCTCGACGGCATCCGGGCCAACGTGGAAGTGGGGATTCTCTACATCACCTCCTGGCTCTCCGGGACCGGTGCCGCAGCGATCCACAATCTCATGGAAGATGTCGCAACCGCCGAAATCTCCCGCTCTCAGATCTGGCAGTGGGTGCGTCATGGAGTGTCCACCGAAGACGGAACAGAGCTCACCGAGACACTCGTCCGAAGTCTGGTGAAAGACGTTGTCGACAGCCTGGAAGCGGAGGGTCATCCCAACATCGACCAAGTCCACGCCGCCCGCCAGGTCTTCGAGGACGTAGCCCTCAGCTCCGAATTCGTCGAATTCCTCACCCTGCCCGCATATCAACTGATCAACTGATGGAGAAAACAATGTCCCGCAGCACCGAAGAAGCCTCCCGCCTGGAACATGACTGGTCTACCAACCCGCGCTGGGAAGGCATCACCCGGGAGTACACGGCACGTGAGGTCGTGGAGTTGCGAGGAAGCATCCGCGAGGAGCACACCCTGGCCCGCCTCATGTCGGAGAAGCTGTGGAACCTGATCACCAGCGAGGACTACATCAACACGCTGGGAGCACTGAGCGGGGGACAGGCGACCCAAATGGTCAAGGCCGGGCTGCGGGCGATCTATCTTTCGGGCTGGCAGGTGGCCGGCGACGGAAACCTCGCCGGGGAGGTCTACCCGGACCAGTCGCTGTACCCGGCCGACTCCGCACCGGCATTGGTGAAGCGGATCAACAATGCACTCCGTCGCGCCGACCAGATCCACTGGGCCGAAGGCGACGACTCCGTCGACTGGTTTGCACCGATCGTTGCCGACGGCGAAGCCGGATTCGGCGGTGCCCTCAACGTCTTCGAGCTGACCAAGGCATTCATCCAGGCCGGAGCCGCCGGAGTCCACTACGAGGACCAACTCGCCGCTGAGAAGAAATGCGGTCACATGGGCGGAAAGGTCCTGGTCCCGACCAGCCAGCACGTCCGGACGCTTCAGGCGGCTCGCCTCGCCGCCGACGTGATGGACATCCCGACGCTGCTCTTCTGCCGAACCGACTCCAACGCGGCAACGCTGCTCACCTCCGACGTCGACCCCCGTGATCAGGAGTTCACCACGGGTGAGCGGACCGCCGAGGGCTTCTATCACGTCCGCAACGGGCTCGAGTCGGCAATCGCTCGCGGGCTGGCGTACGCCCCGTACTCCGACTTGCTCTGGTGCGAGACGGCAAAACCCGACCTCGACGAAGCGCGTCAGTTCGCCGATGCAATCCATGCCGAGTACCCGGGGAAGATGCTTGCCTACAACTGCTCGCCGTCGTTCAACTGGTCAGCCCACCTCGACGAGGGGACTATCGCCCGGTTCCAGGAGGAATTGGGCACGATGGGCTACCGATTCCAGTTCATCACTCTCGCCGGGTTCCATGCCCTCAACGTTTCGATGTTCGAACTGGCGCGTGGCTACTCCGAGGACGGGATGCCCGCATACGTCGAACTGCAGAATCGGGAGTTCGCCATGGAGACCCACGGGTACACCGCCACCAAGCATCAGCGCGAGGTCGGTGCGGGGTACTTCGACAAGGTCAGCCAGACGGTCTCCGGCGGCAACGCCTCGACCCTCGCCCTGGTCGGCTCCACAGAAGAGGAGCAGTTCTGAGTTTGATGGGGTAGCCAAGTCTCCCTGCCGGCAAAGGGCACCCGCGGTAGCCTTGCTTGGTGGATTATCTGCGGTTTTCGTTGGTCGCATTCAATGGGCTCCTGTTTATGGTTCTCACGGTCTGGAGTTTGCGGCTTTGGCGTCGCGAGCCTTCGCAGCGGGCACGGCTGCTTTGGCTAACGGTCGCTATCGTCAGCGGTGCCCTTGTCTTCGGTGCGATCCAACGACTGTTCCTACAGGCCGCACTCCTCGACTTGATCGATGTTTCAGCTACCGAGTCGGTGCTGGCGAACTGGCAATTGGTGCAGTCGCTCGTCGTCGGGGTGCTGGCAGTCAGCGCGTTTCTGAGTGTGAGACGGGTGGCGGCTTCGATGGTCGTTAGCGAGAGAGTCGCCGGGTCGATCCTCGACCGGGTGAGCCACGTCGACACCACCACCCTGCAGTTCTCAAAGCGAGAGCAGGAAGTTCTTGCCGCGATCGGCAACGGACGTCTCACCGACGCCGAGTTGTCCGAGTCGTTGCACATCTCCGCTTCTACTGTTCAGACCCACATCAAGAGCCTGCTCCGCAAGACAGGGTTGAAGAGTCGCCAGGATCTGATCGGAGTGGCTATCAAGCTCGATCGGCTCTGAAGACCCTGAAGTCGGCCAATCACCAATATTGGTGAGCTCATTCCCCTGGATTGGCTATAGACAGATCCTCAATTCTTTCGGACCCTGCAAGAAGGGAAGGCAGTCGAAGTGTGAGAGGGGTTATGAAGTGAAGAATCGATCAGGCAGGGCTTTCCGAACGGGAATTGTCTCAGTGCTGTTTCTGGCGCTTTCGGTGGCTCCTGCGCTTGGGGCTTCGGCTGCCCGACCCGGCAACAGTGCTGAGGGGATCTCGATCGAAAAGCTGATCGAAAGGCACGCCAGGAAAGACGCAAAGGTTGGCAAGTTCTACGCCTGCCGCATGGCCGACAATTGCGATCATGCGCGCTGGCACCAACGGCACGCATCCCAGAATCGGCCGATCTGACCATTTCTCTGTCGGGTCCGGTCCAGCGTGAGTGGATGTTTGAGATAGCGGCGACGCCGCCCTGCCTTGCTGAAGCGAAACAGTTCGAGGGCCCGAGTTTCTAGCAGTCGGCCAGAACCTCGAGCGCCCGACATATCTTGTGTCGGGCATCGGGGATGGTGCCAACCCTGCCTTCGATTGACATAGGGAATGGGCGACGATAAGACGGGCGCGTCCTACGATGCGACCCATGTCCCCGCGCTCCTACCCGATCCGATTTCTCTTGCTTGCGACCGTGCTCGTTTCTTGCGGGCCGGCGGGAGGATCCGGCACGATCGCCGGTGGCGAGCCCAGGTTCCCGATTCTCGGCAATGACCCTGATGGGTTGGTGGAGACCATGGAATGGGGTGAGTCTCCGGCCACCGACCTCTCGCCCTCCGGAGAAGAGGCGCTCGCTGAAGTCATGGACTCCTCGACGCCGGACGTGGTGCGGATCGCAGTGGAGGGGAGCGAATGTCCCCCAAGCGCAAGGATTCTGGTTACGGGATCGCCCGGTGAGGTCACAATCGAGATGGTCCTCGGCGGTTCGCTTCCGCCGGCAGGGATCGAGTGCAGAGACATGATCACCACCCACGCATTGGTGATCTACTTCAAAGGGCCGATAGAACTTGACAACCTGGACGTCTCAGCAACCCGTACCGGAGGATGAGCAAGAAGCGAAAGGCGGATGGTCCGGAGACCATCCGCCTTGTCCGGGCCGGGAGGAAGTGACCCTCGCTTTGTCGGATCGACTTAGCTCTCGGGAAGGAGAGGGTGTCGATGATGTGGACGGAGCCGTTTGCGACCTGCACGGTTCCGCGGAGAACTGCCGCTCCGTTGACCCTGTCGCCGACTTCGAACAGCGGGTTGCGGAGGCGGGGATCGAACGCGGCGAGTAGCTCGGCTACAGAGATTGCTGTCACCCCGGCGAGCACTCCTATCATGGCCGCCCGGCGTCGCGGAGGGCGGTTGTCGTTTGGTCGGTCGTTGCTCGGTATCACACAAGGGGTTCGGAACCGACGCTGATCCGGATGGCGACGCTTCTGTTGGTTCAGTGACCGATCAAGGGGGTACCATTGATTTCCGCAGACGCCACGGCATAATTTCCCCTGGAGGAAACAAATGAAGATTGTCCATGTGGTAGGCACCGGAACCATCGGTGAGCCCCTGATCGGCCTCCTGGCCGACAACCGCGAGCACTTCGGCATCGACGAAGTCACGTTCCACAAACGCACGCCTCTCATCACCGAGAAGGCGAAGGTGGCCGACCTCATCAGCCGTGGCGCTGCCCTCGTAGTTGACGACAATCGTCGCTCCACCTTCGAGGAACTCGGTCATACTCCGAAGTACGAGACCAAAGAGGCCATTGAGAGGGCAACCGTGGTCATCGACTGCACACCGGTTGGCAACGAGATGAAAGAAGAGTTCTACAACGACGCGCGCGGGCCTATAGGGTTCATGGCCCAGGGCTCGGAGTTCGGGTTCGGGAAGATGTATGCGCGGGGAATCAACGACGAGGCGCTCCTTCCCGGCGACAGGTTCCTCCAGATCGTCTCCTGCAATACCCACAACATGTCGGTTCTGGTCAAGACACTGGGCATGGACAGCGACGGGACCAACCATCTCGTCGACGGACGCTTTCTCTGCATCAGGCGGGCCAACGACATCAGCCAGGACGAAGGCTTCGTTGCCAGCCCCACGGTCGAGGGCCACAAAGACGAACGGTTCGGAACCCACCATGCGCGGGACTCCCACGCCCTCTTCGAAACACTGGGTTACGACCTCAACCTGTTCTCTTCGGCTCTGAAGCTCAACACCCAATACATGCACTCGATGCATTTCAACCTGGTACTCGACCGGGATATCGCTCTCGACGAGGTGAAGGAACGCCTCATGGAGAACACCCGGGTGGCCGTCACCCACAAGAAATCGGCGAACCAGGTTTTCTCCTTCGGGCGTGACCACGGTTACTACGGGAGGATCATGAGCCAGGCCGTGGTCGCTCTGGAGACTCTTGCGGTGCGGAACGGGAACGAAGTGGTCGGCTTCTCGTTCACTCCTCAGGATGGCAATCCGCTGCTGTCGACGGTTGCCGCGATGCTCTGGTATCTCGACCCCGAAGAAATGGATGAGCGGATCAACGTCCTCCGCCGTTATCTCTTCTCGGAGATCTAGGACCGATGGACCCGAGGGTCCGGTCGTACGTTGCCGAGTCGATCATGGCGATCGGCCAGGGTGACGTCCCGACCGCCAGGACCTGCATCGCAGAGGCCTGCGACATCGACCCCTCGTTGTTCCGGCTTGCCGACGCCGTGCACCTCGCCTGTGCTGAATTGGAGTCGGTGGGCGGTGTCAGCATCTCGGCGTGGAACACCCTCGCCGATGCCGTCGACTCGGGTGAGTTGCGCGAGGTCGTCGAATCCTCGAGGACCTGGTAGCTCGGCGTTGCCGATTCGGGCCGGTAGGCTCGCCCGGTGATTGTTGAAGTCGTCGCGGTCGGCACCGAGCTCCTCCTCGGACAGATCGTCAACACCAATGCGGCAGTGATCGGCTCTGCCCTCGCTGAGCACGGTCATAGTGCTCTCTATCAGCAAGTCGTCGGTGACAACCTCGGGCGGTTGACCGATTCGCTTCGCACCGCCATCGCAAGGTCCGACGCAGTGATCATCACCGGCGGGATCGGACCGACCCAGGACGACTTGACCCGTGAGGCACTGTGTGAGGCCACCGGTCGGGAGATGTTGTTCTCCGACGAATACGCCACCTTCCTGCAGGAGTGGTGGGAGCGGCGGGGCAGGGTCATGCCCGAGAGCAATTTGAAACAGGCCGAGTATCCCAAAGGCGCAGTCATGCTGCCCAACTCGCGGGGGACGGCACCCGGGCTCATGCTCGAACACGACGACACCTTGATCTTTTGCGTTCCCGGAGTTCCCGCGGAGATGGAGCTCCTGCTCGAGTCGGCAGTGATCCCTGCGCTGCGGGAGCGCGCTGGAGGCGACTCGACCCTGGTCAGTCGGCTGCTCCGCAGCTGGGGGCGTTCCGAATCGGACATTGCCGAGACCCTGGCCGATCTCTACGCGGCCACCACCAACCCGTCAGTTGCGTTCCTGGCGTCTGGCGGTGAGATCAAGGTCCGCCTCAGTGCCATGGCGGCTGATGCCGAATCGGCTGCGGCGATGCTCGAGCCTCTCGATATCGAGGTCCGCAACCGGTTGGGAGACTCGGTCTTTGGAGTCGACGATGAGACGATTCAGGTGGTCCTCTTCCGGCTGCTCGAAGAGCGCGGCTGGAAGATCGGCGCTGCGGAGTCGGTCACCGGAGGCCTGCTGTCGGCGGCGCTGACCGAGGTCCCGGGCTCATCCGTTTACTTTGCCGGTGGAGTGGTGGCGTATCAACCAAGACTGAAGCAATCGCTGCTCGGTGTCGGCGATGTCACCAGGGTGGTCAACGAAGAGACCGCCCTGGCCATGGCGGAAGGGGTCAGGGAGCTGCTCGGTGTCGAGGTGGGCGTGGCAATCACCGGAGAAGCCGGCCCCAACGCATTGGAGCGGCCGGCTGGGACCATCGTCGTCGCGGTTTCCACCCCCGACGACAACCGGGCACGTGAGCTCACGATGGTGGGGGACCGGGAGCGGATACGGACCTACGGTGTGACCGCCGCACTGCATCTGACGAGACTCGCCCTCGAAGGAAAGTGGGGGCAGTCCTGAGGGTCTTTCTCGCTGTCTCCCCGCCTCATGAGGTGCGCCTCGCCCTCCTCGACCAAATCTCCCGCCTTTCGATTCCGGGGCGGCTCATCCCCCCCGACAACTGGCACATAACCCTTCGCTTCCTCGGCGAAGTCGACGAGGTGGCCTGCGAACGGTATACGGCTGCAATCGACCAGTCCGAGCTCGGCCCGGACTTCCCGATGCGAATCGACCATCTCGGAGCGTTTCCCAAGCCGAGCAAAGCGACCGTGGTCTGGGCAGGCATCGATCGCGGCCAGCAGCGTCTCTTCGAGCTGGCTGAGGTCGCCGACGAGAGGGCGCAGGACGTCGGCATCGTGGGGGAGGAGCGGCCCTTCCGTCCTCACCTCACATTGAGCAGGGTCCGCCCCCAGGTATCGGTGGCCGATCTCATGGACGAGGAGCTCGACGTGGCGTGGCGGGTCGACGGGCTTGTCCTGTTCCGCACCCTGCCCGGTCGGGGCACCGTCAGCTACGAACCCCTTGAAACCTTTTCTCTTTCCCGGTAATACTCGTTCCGAACAAGTGTTCGACTACAGTTTTTCGAACCAAAAGAAAGAATCTGTCACATGCAGCAGATACGGTCGGCGAAAGTTTGAGAAAGGGAACGACAATGGCTGAAAGAGACAAAGCACTGGAGATGGCCCTCAGCCAGATCGAGCGTCAGTTCGGCAAGGGTGCGATCATGAAAATGGGTGACGAGGCGAACCGCAAAGTGGATGTCATCTCGACCGGTGCACTCTCCCTCGACCTCGCTCTCGGCATCGGCGGTGTTCCCCGCGGCCGCATTGTCGAGATCTACGGGCCGGAAAGCTCTGGCAAGACCAGTCTCGCCCTGCACATCGTCGCCGAAGCACAGCGCAACGGTGGTATCGCCGCCTTCATCGATGCCGAGCATGCCCTCGATCCCGGTTATGCCAAAGCGATCGGCGTCGACGTCGACGAGTTGCTCATCTCCCAGCCCGACACCGGCGAGCAGGCCCTCGAAATCGCCGACATGCTCATCCGCTCCGGCGCCCTGGACGTCCTCGTCATCGACTCGGTGGCGGCCCTGGTGCCCCGCGCCGAAATCGAAGGTGAGATGGGGGACACCCACGTCGGGCTCCAGGCCCGTCTGATGTCCCAGGCGCTGCGCAAGCTCGCCGGCAACCTGAGCAAATCAAGGACGACCGCAGTCTTCATCAACCAGCTCCGGGAGAAGATAGGTGTGATGTTCGGCTGCTTCCAATATGCGACGCACGTAACCCTAGCTGATGGCTCGCAGGAGAAAATCGGCAAAATTGTCAATCAGAAACTCCCGGTGGAGGTCATGGCGGTCAACCCTGAAACGGGCGTCGTCGAGGCCAAGAAGGTGGTCAACTGGTTCGACAACGGCAATGCGGAGGAGTTCCTTCAGTTCACCGTCTACAAACCCGAGGGCAACGGCCGCGCCCAGTTTGCGGCTACGGCTAATCACCAGATATCGACACCCGGTGGGTGGCGGGCCGCTGGTGAGCTGACTTCCGGCGACCGTGTTCTGATGCCTTTGCCACGCTATCTCTCCCCACAGCAACGCCAGTTGGTGCTGGGATCGCTCATGGGAGATGGCTCGGTATCTCCAAAGCGGGACCATTCGAATGGCCCGGGAATGAAGTCCCGATTCCGCTTCGGGCATGGCCCCAAACAGAACGGCTACGCACAGTGGAAGGCGGATCTGCTCGCCGGGGTGCCGGTTTCGATCTCGCCGCATTCCAAAGGCGGGCTCATGGTGGAGACGACTCCTCTCATCGAGCTGGATGAGCTGAGACAGTCTGTCTATGTGGCCGGAAAGAAGGTCTTCAGTTGGGACTATCTCAAAGAACTCACACCCTTCGCTCTGGCGATCTGGTACATGGACGACGGGAGCTTCGCTGTTCGGCGTAAGGATGGTTCTGCTGGAAGGTCGGACATTTGTGTCGAGGCGATGGACTTAGGTTCACAGCGCCGCCTTCAGGCGACTCTGCGTGAGACTTACGGTCTCAGCTGCAAGCTGATCGACCGGGTCGGCAAGGCAGTCATCATTTTCGACCGCGACGGAACCGAGGCTCTCCATGAGCTGATTGCCCCCTATGTCCCGGCGGTGATGGAATACAAACTGCTCGAACACCACCGGGGTAAGGGAGCGGTTGTGATCGAGCCTGCCACCAAGGCGATGAAGCTCACTGCTGTTCCGATTGTCTCGGTCGCCGTGAAGCCGCCAACACGGAGCATGCGGCGCTTCGACCTAGAGATCGAAGGCCATCACAACTATCTGGTTGACGGGATCATGGTGCACAACTCCCCGGAGACGACCCCCGGTGGGCGGGCGTTGAAGTTCTACTCCTCGGTCCGGCTTGATATCCGGCGCATCGAAACCCTCAAGGAGGGGTCGGGTGAAGGGATCGGGAACCGGGTGCGGGTCAAGGTGGCCAAGAACAAGATGGCGCCGCCGTTCCGCAAGGCAGAGTTCGACATCATGTTCGGTGAGGGCATTTCCCGGGAAGGCAGCCTTCTCGATATCGCAGTCGACGAAGGGGTGGTCCGCAAGAGTGGCGCCTGGTTCACCTTCGACGACGACCAACTCGGCCAGGGCCGGGAGAACGCCAAGCGTTTCCTCAAAGAGAACCCGGAGATCGCGATGCAACTCCAGGACAAGGTCTATCAAGCAGTCGGCCTGACCGAGTCACCCGAAGCAGCAGCAGAGGCAGCAGCAGAGGCAGCAGCAGCGGCAGCAGCAGCGGCAGCAGCCGAAGCCGAACCGGAGCCAGTCGCCGCCGAGGAGGCTGCTGCAGAGGAGTAAGTCGTTAGCAGCCGTCCCGGAGGAAAACCCCGGGAACTTCGGTCGGCTGGTAGATCCCAGGCGCAGTCACCCCGGAGTTGTCGAAACGCTCCGAAGTCGATGTGAAGGCGCAGGTGCGAGGGTCGGCTAACGCCCTTTCTACAGTTTGGGGGTTCAGATAGCCGGTCTGAAACCGAGCATACGATGGGTCGACGGTGGCAGGGTGGGACAGTCGGCGCGCCGACCAGGCGAGCCCGGGGTCGTCGCTGACCACCATTTCGTCCTCCCCGAGCAGCTCCAACCGCTCGACGGCGGCAAGGGTGGACGGGGCGGGTTCGGGGGTGAACTCGATGGTCGCGACCTGGAAGACCAATGCAAGTGCTACAACCCCGGACAGGATGGGCGTCCTCATGTGGAGGTTGTGTGCGATCAGCAGTGCCAGCGGTGGAATGAGGAAGGTGACCACCCGGACAAACCCGGAATTGATGTGGGTGAATCCAATGATCACGAGCAGCGAGCTGAGCATCCACGCCATCGGCAACCAGGGCGGAATATCGAGCGGGGGAGTCTTCGACCGCTCCGGCGCGCGCCAGAGGAGGATGAGGGTGGCCACGGCTAGGGCCATTAGCGGCAGATCGAATTCGACCAGGAAACTCAGAGAGTGTCCGAGGTTGTCGAAGAGGTTCGCCGAATTGTCCTTGGCCAGGTGGAACATCACGTATTGGTCGAACACCCTCTCGACTCCATAGAAGAGGGCGGTGGCGAGGGCCAGCGTCAGCGCCACCAGAGAGGTGTATGCCAGGTTGAGCCAGTCTCTCCGGTACGCGAGGACAACCGCGACCATGAGCACAGTTGGTGCGACGTGGAGGCTCTTGATGGCAACCGCTGATCCCACCATGAGTCCGGCGATCAATGCCCCGGTCCGATCCTGGCGGTGCAAGGTCACGGCCAGGCCGACCAGGGCAAAAGCCAGGCCCGGGCCCTCACTCTGCACGGGTCCCGCCGCGAGTAGGGTGGTACCACTGGTCGCGACC
>JBHJOQ010000025.1:0-64124 GCA_050329555.1 Acidimicrobiia bacterium
ATCTCGACTTCGCCGCCGCACTCACCGTCGAGAAGCCGGTATACGGCGGGACCGGGGGCTCGCCGCTCCATGTCACCGGTTTTGGGGCGGCTTTTGAAGCGTCGTTCAACTATGCATTGACCAATGCCAACGGGTTGATCATTGCTGAAGGCCACGCAATGACCACCAACGGCATGGGCTGGGGCGGGTTCGACTTCACGATCCCCTACCAGGTCGACAGCAAGCAGACCGGGGCGTTGATCGTCTGGGTCAACTCAGCGGAGAATGGGACGCAGATCTCGGTGCGGGAATACCCGGTGACCCTCGTCCCCTGAGCGTTAGAGCTCCATCACCACAGGGACGATCACCGGCTTGCGGGCGGTCTCCTCGCGGAGCACCTTGCCCACCGCCTGGCGGACAGTCTTCTGCAGTTCGTTGATGTCGGCTCGGCCGCCGGCATGCTCTTGGAGCGACTTCTTGACCGCCACGGCTGCCTTCTTCAACACTGCCTCGGGGTCGTCCATGACCCCGCGACTGTCGAAGTCAGGCCCGTAGACGATCTTGCCGGTGTTGTGGTCGATGCCGACGGTGACGACGATCACGCCTTCATCGGCGAGATGGGACCGGTCGCGGAGCACAGCATTCTTGACGTCTCCGACGGAGGACCCATCCAGGTAGACATAGCCGGCAGGAACCGCACGCCGCTCCACTCGCGTCTTCTTGCCGTCGACCACCACCCGGTCACCGTCCTCGAGTACCTCGGCCCAGGGAACCTTCATCGTCCGCGCCAGTTCGGCATGGGCGTGGAGGTGGCGATACTCCCCGTGCACCGGGACGAACGCCTGAGGCCTGACCACGTTGAGGAAGGTGAGCAACTCCTCGCGGGCAGCATGGCCCGAAACGTGGACGTGACTGTTGCGGCCGTGAACGACCCGGGCTCCTCTTCGCATCAAGTTGGAGATCACCTTGGATACAGCGGTCTCGTTGCCCGGGATCGGCTTGGCCGAGATCAGCACCGTGTCGCCCTCACCCAATTCCACGAACCGGTGCCGGCCCTGGGCCATCAGCGAAAGCGCGGCAAAAGGCTCCCCCTGACTCCCGGTGGTGATCATCAGCTGCCGCTCCGGCGGATAGTCGTTCAGCTTCTTGATGTCGACCACCGACTTCGCGGGGACGTCGAGAATTCCGAGGTCGCCGGCAAGCCCGGCGTAGCGATGCATCGAACGCCCGAAGAACGAGATCATCCGCCCGGCGTCGACACCGGCGTCGGCGATCTGCTGGACGCGGTGCATATGCGACGAGAAGCAGGCGGCGATGACCCGCCCTTTGGAATCGCGGATCAGGTCACGGATGGCCGGCCCGACCGAGCTCTCCGAAGGCTCGAACCCTTCCTTCTCGGCATTGGTCGAATCGGAGAAAAGGAGGCGAACGCCACGATCGCCGAGTGCAGCGAATGCCGGCAGGTCGGTGGGCCTCCCGTCGATCGGGGTCGGGTCGAGTTTGAAGTCCCCAGAATGGACGATGATCCCTTCCGGGGTGTCGAAAGCGATTCCACCTGCTTCGGGGACCGAATGGCTCACCGGGATGATCATGAACTTGAACGGGCCGTGGGTCGTCCACTTCTTGAAACCGATCGTCCGCAGATCCCCGTCGACTCCAAGCTCGTCGATCCGTCCACTTGCCATCTCGGTGGAGAGCTGGGTCCCGTAGACGGGGACGTTGATGTCACGGAGGAAGTAGCCGAGGGCGCCCATGTGATCCTCGTGGCCGTGGGTGAGGACGACGCAAGCCACATCCTTCTTCCTTTTCACCAGCCAGGACCAGTCGGGGAATACGAGGTCGACACCGAGCATGTCCTCTTCAGGGAACATCAACCCGCAGTCGATGAGTGCGATCTTGCCTTCGATTTCGATGGCGGCGCAGTTGCGGCCGATCTCACCGAGACCGCCGAGGAATGTGACCGAGACGCTCATCGGGTGCCGATGGCGGCCAGCGCCTTTTCGACGGATTGAAGGGTGTCCGCCGAAGCTGCGGTGAGCGGCAAGCGAACCGGGCCTACCGGCTCCCATGCTGCCGATAGCGCCCCTTTCACCGGGGCCGGGTTGGTTTCGAGGAAGCAGGCAAGACACAACGGGAGCAACTCGTGGTGGAGACGCCGCGCCTCGTCCATGTCACCGGCGATGGCGGACTTGACCATGGCCTTGATCTGCGGACCGGCGAGATGGGAGACAACGGAGACAACTCCAACTGCCCCCACCGCCATCATCGGCAGGGTCAGCGAGTCCTGACCCGAGTAGACCGGGAAACCAGGGATCTCGTTGATGGTGCGTGAGGTGAAGTCGAGGCTCTCCACCGCATCTTTGATGGCAGCGATGCTGGTGTGGTCGGCGAGTCGGGCGATGGTGGCGATCTCGATGAGGCGCCCGGTGCGGCCGGGAATGTTGTAGAGCATGACCGGGACGCCGACATCGGCGATGGCGGTGAAGTGGGCGAGGAGGCCGTCCTGTTCCGGCTTGCTGTAGTAGGGGGTGACTGCAAGAACTCCGTCGACGCCGAGGTCTCCGGCCTTTCCGGTCATTTCCACCGAATGGCGGGTGTCGTAGGAGCCAGTGCCGGCGATGACCTTTGCCTGCTTCCCGGCGACGGCATCGACCACCGTCTTGAACAGGGCGAGCTTCTCGTGCTCGTTGAGGGTCGGGGATTCTCCGGTGGTCCCGGCAACGACAAGCGTGTCGGTCCCGTTGGCCACCAGGTGTCGTGCGAGGTCCCACGCTTTGCCATGATCCACTTCTCCGTCTGCGGTGAAAGGGGTGACCATGGCCGTGGCAACATGCCCGAAGGGGGCGGATGGTGTAGAAGTCACGAGCCAAGCCTACCGATCCGTCGGCGCAGACCGGAGTTCGGCTAGAAACCAGGTGTGAAAACCGCTCTACCTGTCCGGGTGCGACCCCCTCGGTCTCCTTCGAGGAATTCGTGAACATAACAACAGCTCTCGCCGCCGACCTGGTCGGATTGTTCGCCGCATGTAGCGATGCCGGAACGCACCACTCGATCGTCTCGCAGCAAAATTCTCATCTCGAGGGGAGCATCGAGGCTTTCGCCGAGGTGATCTCCGGAATGCGCTGAGCCGTTCACCCGTTATCGTTGAGCAGGACTACTGGAGAAAACAATGGCTGTTGAATCGAAGATGATGGCGCTGGGGACGAAAGCTCCCGAATTCGAACTGACCGATACCGTCTCCGGACGAGTCGTTTCGATCGGGGATTTCGACGGCAAATCCGGCCTACTCGTCATGTTCATCTGCAACCACTGCCCGTACGTGCAGCATGTGAGAGATGAGCTCGCCCGCCTGGGGAGGGGCTACCAGGACTCGGATCTCGCCATCGTGGCCATCTCGTCAAACGACGTCGAGGCCAATCCAACCGACTCACCGGCGGCAATGAAGACCGAAGCCGAGACGTACGGCTACCTCTTCCCTTATCTCTACGACGAGGACCAGTCGGTTGCCGCCTCCTACGCAGCGATGTGCACACCCGATTTCTTCCTCTTCGACCGGGACCGGTCGCTGGTCTACCGGGGTCGCCTCGACGAGTCTCGCCCAGGGACCGATGTACCGGTGACCGGAAAGGACCTCCGCGCCGCCATCGAGTCAATACTGGCGGGAGAGCCCGTGCCCGCTGACCAGCATCCATCGATCGGCTGCTCGATCAAGTGGAAGCCTGGCAACGCCCCGTCATACTTCGTGTCCTAGGATCCGTCCGAATCCTCATTCCTAAGGCGCAGCGTCTCATATTCGATAGCTACTGTGCACGATTCAGCCCGATGCTCCGATCGAGCCGTTCTAAACGGACACGACCTCATATTCGATACGTCGTGCATTAGGTTCCGTCTTTAGTTCCTCTCCTTCCTAACCTGACGGCGACACCAGGAAGGACTAACTTGCCCAAAAAGTACGACTCCGCACCCGATCTGACGGTCGACCTCACCACCACATACACCGCGAAGGTCAAGACCAACCACGGGGAAATAACTCTCGAACTGCTGCCCGAGCGTTCGCCGCAGACCGTCAACAGTTTCGTCTTCCTCGCCAAAGAAGGGTTCTACGACGGAGTGATCTTTCATCGGGTAATCAAAGACTTCATGATCCAAGGGGGCGACCCCACCGGTACCGGCACCGGTGGGCCCGGATACAAGTTCCGTGACGAGCTCGAAGGCTCGGGAACCTATTCCAGAGGGACCGTTGCGATGGCCAACTCAGGGCCCAACACCAACGGCTCGCAGTTCTTCATCATGCACAAAGACGTCGGCCTTCCCCATTCATACACGATCTTCGGCAAGGTCACCGACGGGATCGACGTAGTCGATTCGATCGCCGACTCCAAGACCGATGGAAGCGACCGGCCGCAATCAGAAGTGAAGATCACGACGATCGAGATCACGGAGAGCTAGCGGTCTGTCGGTCAAATAGGGGGCGCGTAGCTCCGAGCCATCGAGTTCATCTGACAAGGAGAAGCGCGCTTCTCGCACGGGGAGCTGCGGCGAGCACTTCGACGCCGTCAGGGGACTCGAGGGCCGGAGAAACGCCGTCAATATTTGAGCGACGGGCCACCTAACCCGCTCTCCGCCGCTCCAGGACCGGGGCGGGTGATTCGATGCTCTTGGTGGTGATGGGGTCGCCAGCGAGTTGGATGTGGCCCATCCCCGCCTCGGACAGGGCGTGGAGGGCGGCGGCGATGTCGTCGGGAGTTCCCGTGATTGGTGGTGTCACGGGACGCTCGGTGCCCGCCGGCCGGTACCACCCTCGAGCCGGACCAGGGCCGCGGCGCTCCGCACGATCTCCGCCGGATTTCTCCCGACGTCGCGGGCAGCATCGTCGATGATGGCGTTGAGTTCGGCCAGCCCACGGGGAGTGTTCCCGTAAGAGGCGTACCAGGTGTTCCACATCTGGACATGTGGTGCGGCGATCCGCAGCATCCGGGAGCCGTTGGACCCGATCAGGATCGGAAGGTCGGGCCGCGCCGGTGGGATCAGCTCCATCTCCCTGAATTGAAAGAACTCCCCAGCGAAGTCGATGGCGCCGTCCCGGATCAGGGTGCGGATGATGGTGAAGGCCTCTTCGAATCGGACACCCGGTGGTCGTAGGGGAAGCCGTATGCCTCGAACTCGGTCCGGTTCCACCCGGCGCCGAGCCCGAGGATCAGCCTGCCTCCGTGCTTGTCGCGATAGAGGAAATGATCACCGACCCACAGGGAGTCGAATCCAACGTCTTCGGCATTCCGTGCGATCTCACGGATCTGGGCCAGCGATATTCCCTTTCCACTTCGGGCAGCTGGATGCCGATTTTCAGATCGCTCAGCCGCCGAGCTCGGCGTCAGTGGGAAGGGAGCTAAGCGAGTAATCGCTGACGATGTTCCACAGCATCCAGCCCACCCCGAGGTCTTCGGCGGCCTGGATCGACCTCCGGATCTGCTCTGGCGTCCACCAGAACGATTGCAGCCACGGCCGAACTGCCCTGCCAGGCTCCACCCGCCGCAACGTGTCCTCGATCGCGTCATAGGTGACGTCATAAGGATGCTCATTCGGGTCGGCAAAGCCGAGCCAGCCTTCGGAGTAGTGGCTCGGGTAGATCATCGGGGAGAAAGCGTCCAGCTGGACGGAAAGCTCCTCGGGCCGCTGTCCGATCCCCTGGTCGTTGGGGCTTGCCACGACAATGGCGAAGACATCGCCACTCACCGAACAGCCCAAAGGATGGAGGAGGCGCCTGGCCGCAGCCAGGAACCCGGCCACCGCCCCGACCCGTTCCTCCTGGGTCATATCGAGTTGACCACTTTCCGCGACTGCCTGGCCGGAGGGGAACCGGATGTAATCGAGCTGGATCTCATCGAAGCCGATTTCACACGCTTCGACGGCGAGGTCGAGGTTGTACTGCCAAGCATCGCGGTTGCGGGGGTCCATCCACCGGCCGGCGATGGCCTGATCGGGATACGCCGCAGCCTTGATCGCATCGTCGAATGCGACGATGCGAGTGATAGTGTAAAGCCCGTGCTCCCTGGCCCTGGCGATGAGCTCGGTGGGGTCGTAAGTCGCCGACACCGCCCCGATCTCGTAGGCCAACTCCACAGACGTATCGTAGAGAACCACTCCACCTTCGACCTTGGTGTCGAAGACGAGGGCATTGACCGCGGTCTGGTCGGCCATGTCGAGCAGGCTCTGGAAGAGGTCCGGGTCGCCGGCGGCGTTGGCCGAAACCCGCAAGGCGCGCACTGTGATCGGTTCCATCCGGAGCTCCAACCGCCCCGGGTTCCCGTCCCAGGGTTGTTCAGCGGAGAGCCACCCTGGCTTGACCGCAGTCACCAACCCCGCTCCTGGCAACTCGAGGTTGTAGAAGCCGTCCGGTGCGGTCGTCGTCGACATCCCCGATGACGAGACGGTGGCGCCGGAGATCGGGACACCATCGGTGTCGACAACCCGTCCGATCAGCTGGAGACTTGGCACAGTCGCGGTCGTCCCCTCGGCTCCGTCTCCGACCGGCGCCACCACCTCGCCGGTGACGGGATCTATCGATGGCTCAGGAGAGGAATCCGGAGAACCGGGGCTGCACGCCCCGACGATGAGGGCCACCAATGCTGTGAGGAGAGTCTTTCGCAATAGGAGTTCGATTATCGCCTACGCCCCGAGCTTTGCGACCATCGCGTAGATGGTGAACAGGAGGACCATGGTGTCCAGGATCCCGAAGCTGCGCACAGTCCCCCGTATCTTGTCGGCTCGGTCGGTCTCACCGGCATCGATCGCATCCGCTATTGCCACGGACTTCGGCCCGAACACCGTCGAACCGAGCACGGCTCCGATTATGACAGCCACAAAACCGATAGATACGAAGACGGAGCCAAAACCGTAGGCTCCTGAGTTGAGCACGAGCAGGATCCCGGTCACGAGGACGGTCCCCCCGACCGGGATGTAGAAGCGACCCGACAACTTCTCGGTCGTGCGAAACCAGCTGGCCGCCGCCGGCGTGACCGGTCCGAGCAATCCCGGAACAATCGCCTGCATCAGGTTGGCCCCCAACCAGGCCCCCGCTGCTGCGATGTGTATCACCAGCAGAATGTGGCCGTAGAACATGAACCTCTTCCTGGGTTGACTGGGAGGGATTGTACGGAGCGTGAACACCACTTGTTGGTAACCAGCGTTGCCGACTTACGATCACCCGATGACCCGAAGAGAAGAGCCGGGATGCCGTGATTCCGCACTTGCCACAGCCCTCCTTCTCGGCATCGGGTTGGCCTTCATGGGCAGCGGACTTGCCCTGATCAACCAACCAGTCTGTAAAGGGATCTGCGAATTCGCCGGGCTCTCCATCCTCTACGCCGGCGGCCCGATCTCGGCAATGATCGGTTTTCTCACCGATTCGATCGTAATTGCCTGGCCCCTGGAGGTGATGCTCTGGGTGGTACTCGGGTTCTGGGCAGCCCGGCGCGCATCTAATCGGAACACATCTACGTGGTCATATGTGATTTCGATACTCGTACTAGCCCTGGTCTTCGGCGTGGTCCTCTCCCGTTTCGTCGAACTCGCCTAAGAGGACTAGTCCTTCCGCACATAGCCGGTATAGCCGTGGTGCGAGGTGGGTTGACCACGTAGCGTGGTGATTCAATGCAGAAAGTAGAGCGGGCTCGAATTCCGTCGCTGATTGTTACGGCGCTCCTGGTGCTGGCAGCGGCTTCGCTGACCACCGCCCGATTCGCCGCCGACCGTCCGGGAGGCGACCTGAATCCGATCGAGAATGCCGCTCAGGCCATCTCGCTGATCCAGGGCAACGAATACGTTTTATGGGTGTCGCTCGCCGGCCCGGTGACGCAAGTCACCGTTTGGGGGTGGCCGGTAAGTGATGGGGAGGTCGAGCTGGGTGGGGGCATGTCCCTCACCCGGCTCGACGGGGGAACTGCCTCAGGCATCATCGACACGGCCGACAAACCGCGGGCAGTTTCGTTCGAACTGACCGACTGAATCCGGGCCGCTAAACAGTCAGGTAGGGCTCGAGGTCGGAGGGATCGAAGGGGCCGACGGCTCCGATCAAACGATTGGCCGAGTACATCTCCCGGGCCACGTTCTGCACGTCCTCCCGGGTCACCGCATTAAGCCGTTCCAGACGCTCGTCCGTCGAGAGATGGGGCATTCCGGCCAGCTCGTCACGGCCGAGGCGGACCATCCGGCTGTTCGAGTCCTCCAGCGAAAGCGCCAGTCCGCCCCGCATCGAGCCTTTGGCCCGCTCCAGTTCGGCCTCGGTGACTCCCTCTTCCATCACCTTGTCCAACTCGTCTCGGATCACTTTGAGCGCGGTGTCGGTCTGGCTGGGGGTCGTGCCGACGTAGACCCCCCACGCCCCGGCATCGGCGTAGGCGAGACGGAAGGCGTAAACCGAATAAGCCAGGCCGCGCTCCTCGCGCACCTCCCGGAAGAGGCGGGAAGACATTCCCGAGCCCATGATGTGGTTCAGCACCTGATATGAGAAACGTCGCTCGTCGTCCCGGGGCAGTCCCTTGCCGCCGATGAGGATGTGAGCTTGTTCGGTGTCGCGACGGGTCAACTCGACCCGTGCCTCTGGCTCCATCTCATCGAAGCTGTGGTCCACCGATCCGCCGTCCCACTCACCGAAGCGCTCTTCGACCATGGCAACGATGTCGTCATGTTCTAGGTTGCCAACCGCAGCGATGACCAAAGACGAGGTGCCGTACCTGCGTTCCCAGTAACCCATGATGTCGTCGCGAGTCATGCCCCGGATCGAGTCGCGGGTTCCGAGGACCGGGGCCTCGAGAGGATGGCCGAGAAACGCAGCGGTCGAGAAATTCTCAAATGCGACGTCGCTGGGATCATCGTCGTTCATGTTGATCTCTTCGATGACCACCTGGCGCTCCGAGTCGATCTCATTGGCGCGGAAGGCAGGGCGCTGGATGATCTCGGACATGATGTCGAAGCCGGTGGCCACATCCTGGTCGAGCAGGCGAGTCCAGTAGCAGGTCGCTTCCTTGCTGGTGAATGCGTTCGACTCGGCACCGATTGCATCGAAGGTCTCGCTCACCTGCCGAGCGGAGAGGGTTTCGCTTCCCTTGAACAGGAGGTGCTCGAGGAAATGCGATGCTCCGTGTTCGCGGTCGAGGTTCTCGTCACGGGTTCCGGTATCGACCCAGCATCCAATGGCTACGGATCGCACAGAGGGCATGGTCTCGGTGATGACGCGAAGACCGTTGGGGAGTTTGGTGAAGTCGTAGTGCACACCGGGAGTCTACGGAGGCTCGCTTCCTTGTCGGAACTGCGCCACCTCGCTCACGTGATCATCCGGGAGTACTTGACATGTCATGAGACAATGTCCAGCTATGCGTGGACGCGAAACCACTTTTCTTGCCGACCTGATCTCACCCGAGGACCTGGCGGTCGAAGCCGTGGTGAATCGCTACCAGCGGGTTGCCCCCGCAGTTACTCGCTTTGCCCGCAGCCTGGCGAAGAACCCTGAACTCCGGGTCCGCCTCGGCTCGGAGCCGGCGGCTTCAGACGACGAGGTGGTCTGTGACCCGCGGATCTTCCAGGCTGCCTACCACCGCAACGCCCCGGTGACGCCCGACGAGGTAGCTCTCGCGTCGGCTCTCCACGAGGTGGTCCACCTGGTTTCGACCCGCCTCGATGAGCCCCGGACCATCCCTGAGGACTGGCCCATCGCGGGCAAGCGCGACCCTGAAGCAACAACCGACCTTCTCACCGCGCTGGACCGAACCGAGAAACCGGTAGCGGAGGTCCTTTTCTTCACCCTCGAGGATGCCCGTCAGGAGCGACAAGGTCTTTCGGTCTATCCCGGCGCGCGCTCGGTGCTCGAAGACCTCTACCTCTCCTCCTTCGCCCAAGCCCTGGAACGAAGCGGCGCTCTCAGCCAGTTCGTGCTCGGCTGTTTCCTGCTCACCGGCGGATACATCGAAAGGGAAAAGCTAGAAAAGCGGCTCGACGCCCGCGCCGCAGTTGCGCTGGACGATGGGACCGAGCAATGCCTGCAGGCCGCAGAAGCCAACGACCCGTGGGCCGTTGCTGGCCTGGCCCTGGAACTGGAGGCAATCGCACGGGCTAACGGCCTCATCACCGAGGCTCCCGAAGGGGCCACCAACAGCGCGAAACAGGCTGCTGCCAGGGCCGACGCCGAGCAGGCTGCTCAGGGAGTCGATCAGGTGCGGATGACGTCGCCGATCCTCTCCGACTCGGACTCCTACCAGGAGACCCGCCGCGCCGCCGAAGCGCGTTCGGGGATCAGCGACCGAAAAGGCGCCTCGGAGATGGCCAACGACGAGTCGACCGACCAGTTGCTCCGGATCAGCATGGCCCCCGACATCTACCTCCCCAACGGCCAGGGCGGAAAGCTTCTGGTCACTGCGATCCCTCACACCTTCTCCAGGCTCGGCAACGAAGGGATGGCAGCGCTGGGTGAGGCGGCGAAGCGCTGGGAGGTCGACCAGCGCCGGGTCAGCGGCGAGCTTTACCCGATGTTCGCAGCGAACCAGCGGAGGGGGCTTCGCTCGGGATTCGACCAGGGAGATGTGTCCCCTCATTCGGCGCTATTCATCGGGGCGGGCCTCTACCAGCGGGTGTACGAGCGCCGCGCCGCCCGCACCCGCCGCAGATACGCCGTTTCGCTGCTGGTCGATGCATCGGCTTCGATGCTGAGCCCGGGCCGGGTGCGGGGCCGGGAGACCACGTGGGCGATGCCTTCGGCTTTGCTCGGCGCATGGACGATGGCCCATCTCTGCGATGAGCTCCAGATCGATTTCGAGGTTGCCCTTTTCAATCGGGGGTTCGCCGCACGTTCCCACGACACCGAGAACTCATACCTTCACAGCAGGGCGAATGCAATCGCCGGATTGAAGCGAACCCAGGGCACCGCCGCCGATCGACTGACTTCAACGGTAAACCATTACCTGGTCAAGCCCTTCGACCGCCGCTGGCGCGACTTCGAGCCCGCCCTCGCCGGGCTCTTCTTCACTGCCGCTCAGCCCCGCAAGGCTGCTGCCTTCGCCCGTCGCGAGCCTGCCAGTTCGCCGCCGGTGTCGATGTTCGAGAAGGCGGCCAACGTCGACGAGTTCAACGTCGTCCACGCCGCGGAGCGAATGGCACGCCTCGGAGCACAGGTACGGGTACTCATGGTCCTCGCTGATGGCATGACCCGTGGTTCGGTGGAAAACCTGGCAAGCTCGGTGAAGGCAGTGGAAAGCGGTGGCACCACCGTCATCGGCATCGGAATCGGCGACCACACCGTCGACGAGGCCTACCAGCGCCACCAGGTGGTCGATGAACCACAGCATCTCGCCGCGGCGATGATTCAGGGCACGAAACGAGCCTTACGCAAGAGCCTCTCCACCCAGGGCATGGACACCTGGTGGTTGAGCAGCAGAGATTCCAAGCAAACCCAGGAGAGAACAGTTGCCTGAAAAAGTCACATTCAGCGATCCGGCCGGCGAAGGACCGGAGATCACCCTGAAAAAGTTCGAGCTGCCGAAGAGCACCCCAGACTTCGATGAGCGGAACCGGAAGATCCCCACTCCCGACCCGCACTATGTCGACCTCGGGATGCTCTACCGCTTCGCCCAACTCGAACAAGCCCGCCAGGGCACCAAGGGCAAGGGCTTCGTCCCCCTTCATGTAGCGGTGCGCGGCCACATGGGGACCGGCAAGGACCATGACATCGAGCAGTTCGCCGCGGCGATGGGACTCCCCTACTTCCGGGTTCCCCTGACCGGCGAGGTCCGCGACGTGACCCTGCTCGGATCGACCCGCCTGCACGGCGATGGCAAAGGCGGTACCGAGTCGCGCTGGGAGGATGGGGATATCACCCGTGCGCTGCGGGGGCCGGCCCTGCTCAACCTCTCCGAGCTGAACGCCGCCGGAGCAGAGACTCTCTTCGCCCTCCACGGTCTTCTCGACCGCTACGCGGCAATCGACCTGCCCAACGGGGACTATGTGCCTCTGCGCGACGATGTCAGGATCTTCGGGACGATGAACCCCACCGACCTCCGCGACTACGCCGGGACCCAGACCCTGAACAAGGCCTTCGCCGACCGGTGGGTCATCTGGGAGAAGTCGTTCCCCGGGTCGGAGCAGATCAGCTCGATGCTCAATCGCCGTTACCCGGCGCTGGGGGACGAATATGTCGAAGCAATCTCAAGGCTTGCCACCGAAGTCAACGCCTCCTTCGAGGCCAACGACTCTGCGGTGCGAGTCGAGACGCCGGTGTCACTGCGCTCCGTGCTCGACCGCCTGCCCACCGGCCTCATCATCTACTCAGACCGCACCGATCCGCTGCGGAAAGCCTGGGAGGAGTTCGTCCTCCCCCACGTCGACAGGTTCGACCGTGACCACTACGAGACGGTCTGGAACGCCGTTGTCCGCAATGGTCCTTCGGTCAAGCCGTTCCAATAGCATTACGGTTCACCCATGGCCTACGACCTCGGCAACCCCGAACTCGACAAAGCCATCGCCGATCTTGTCGCTGCTGCGTCGGACAACGACGATGCCGACCTCGTCATGGAGATGATCACCACCGTCGTCAAACTGCACCGGGACAACGGCAACAGGGGCGATCTGAAACTGATCAACACCGCTCTCAAGGAGATGCGCTATTCGAATCTGGTCTTCTCCCGCCACGAGGAGCCGAAAGTGACCATCTACGGGTCGGCCCGGCTCCTCGAAGACGACCCTGACTATCAGGTCACGATGCGGTTCGGCAAAGAAATGGCCGGCCGGGGCTGGGGGGTTATCACCGGAGCCGGTCCGGGTGTCATGGAGGCAGGCAACCGCGGTGCCGGCATCGAGAACTCCTACGGGGTCAATATCCGGCTGCCGTTCGAGGCGAGCTCCAACAAGTACATCGACCCTGAGCGCAACGTCAATTTCAAATACTTCTTCACCAGGAAACTCGGGTTCGTCAAGGAATCACACGCGTTTGTGATCCTCCCCGGCGGCTTCGGCACCCTTGACGAGGCGTTCGAGCTGCTGACTCTGGTCCAGACCGGCAAGAGCGACCTTCACCCGATTGTTCTCCTCGAATCGTCAGAATCCCGGTACTGGGAACCGATCCTCGATTTCGCCCGGTCGGTCCTGATCAGGAGGAAGTTCATTTCGGAGTCTGACCTTTCCCTGCTCTTCCATACCAACGACCCCGAGGAAGCGGCTCATCACATCGAGCACTTCTACGCCAACTACCACTCCCAGCGCTACCACTCCGGAAAGCTGATCCTCAGGATCCATACCCTCCCTGACCAAGCGGTGCTCGATGAGTTGGATCGGGAGTTCTCCGACATCGTCGTCGACGGAACCATGGAGATCATCGGCCCCACCGAGGCCGAGATCGCAGACGATGACGCTCTCGACTGTAAGCGGATCACTTTCCTCTTCGACCGGCGCCACTTCGGGCGGCTCCGCCAGTTGATCGACAGGCTCAATGATCTCGTTGCCGACGCCAAAGTCACCAAGCCTGCACCCGTATTCAGCGAGGAACACGCCGAACGACCCTGGTAACCACCGCGCCTTGGTCTTAAATCCGCCCGAACGGCTAGAATTGGCAGGTGCGCGACATCCTTTCCGACCTCGTAGCCGAACAGCAGTTCCTCGATCAGTCCCTGCAACGGATTCCGATCAAAATCTGGGACTATGAGACACCGTCCAAACCGTGGACGGTCCGTGACACCATCTCCCACCTCGCCGATTTTGAAGAGCTTGCAGCCGACGTGATCGCCGGTGGCGACACCATCAAGCAATGGCAAACCGCAGCCGACCTCGACTCACTGCGCAAGAAGGCAATCACCAAAGGTCGGAAGATGCGGCCCCAGGACGTCATCGAATGGTGGCGCGGAGGCAGGGCCAAAGTTGTCGAGCCCCTCTCGCACATGGATGGCGAAGACCGTATCGAATGGATCGACGGCGACATGAGCGCTCGGACCTTCGCCACGTTCCGCTTGATGGAGACCTGGGCGCATGGCCTGGACATCTACAAGACTCTTGGCCTCGAAGTGGAGGACACCCCGCGTATCCGCCACATCTGCTGGCTGGGATGGAAGACCCTTCCCTATGCATTCAAGGACCACGGACTCGATTACGAGCCGGTCCGGATCGAGTTGATCGGCCCCGGATACTCGAGATGGATCTACGGTCCCGAAGACGCCACCAACCGGATCAAAGGCTCCGCCTCGGACTGGGCACGGATCGCAGTCCGGCGTATCGAGCCGAATGAGACCCGGCTCAAGGTGACAGGCGACGCAGCCGAAGCCGCGCTCAAGGTCGCCAAAGCGTTTCTGTGAGCTCGATTCCCCACCTGGTGGGGATGATCCACCTCGGGCCGCTTCCAGGGTCACCGGGTTTCGAGGGGTCGATCGACAGTGTGCTCGGTATCGCCCTCGACGACGCAGCGAAGCTGAGCGAGGCCGGATTTCCCGCCCTCATGGTGGAGAACTTCGGGGACGCACCGTTCTTTCCCGACTCGGTCCCACCGGAGACAGTCGCGGCACTGACCCGGGCGGTTGACGCGATAACGATGGCCACGGGCCTACCCATTGGCGTGAACGTGCTCCGCAATGATGCCATGTCTGCCCTCGCCATCGCTGCAGTGACCGGCGCCGCCATGATCCGGGTCAATGTCTACACCGGGATGATGTACACCGACCAGGGCCCGATTGTGGGCCGGGCCGCTGAGCTCCTTCGCAAACGCGCCCAACTCGGCGCCAGCGCCGAGGTTTGGGCCGACATTCTGGTGAAGCACGCCACACCACCGCCCGGTTTCGACGTCCGCCAGTCGGCCGAGGACACCGTCAGGCGAGGCCACGCCGATGCGGTCATCATCTCGGGGGCCGGGACCGGGTCGTCACCGGACCTCGATCGTCTCAAGAGCGTTCGTGATGCGATTGGGCGGGAGGCGCGGCTGGTGGTCGGCTCCGGTGCAACTCCCGACAACCTCGACGAACTGCGCGCCGTGGCTGACACGGTAATCGTCGGCTCCTACACCAAGCGAGATGGAGTCGCCACCAACCCCGTCGACCCCAGGCGAGCCCAAGAGATGGTGGAGGCAGCTCGCGTTTTTGGGTTGCTCTAAGGCCCAACCCCCGTCCGGATTCAAGCTTTTCACAGGAGATCCCGACAACGCTTTGCTCGCGGTAAACGCAGGCGGGATGGGCCTAAAGGCCCATGTCCCCCCAATTGGGGCGGACGGCCCATGTAAATCCGGCTTAGATAAGGGCAGACTTTTCCACAGGTAACCCAATGAGAGAAACCCCGAGCGACATCCTGATCGAGGTCATGCAAGATGTGATCGAAGATCTCCACGGCCATGTGCACCGCGTCTCCGACCTCGCCGTCGACCTCGGCACCGGCCTCGGCCTCAAGGCTGACGATCTCGATTGTCTCGCTCTCGCAGGAGTTCTCCACGACGTCGGCAAGATCCACATGGACCCCATGATCCTCGGCAAGCCCGGGCCCCTCGACTCCGATGAGAAGGATCTGATGCAGCGCCACCCCGAGCTCGGATTCGCCATGACCCGCAACCGCCTCGACACCAGGGTCTCGGAAGCAATTCTCTACCACCACGAACGTTTCGACGGCAAGGGCTACCCGTTCGGCCTCACCGGCTCGGCGATCCCGATCCTCTCCCGAATTGTACTGGTGGCGGATGCCTTCGACGCCATGACCTCCTCCCGGGCCTATCAGCCTGCCCTGCCGATCGATTTCGCCATATCCGAGATCCTCCGCAACGCCGGAACCCAATTCGACCCTGCAGTCGTCGATATCTTCCTCGAACTGGCGAATGTGAACCGCCTCCCCCTCGCCGCTTCAGCCTGAAACTTGTCACCCACTCCTGATACCTTCAGGGTGTGGACTCGCTGAAGAACTTCACCGCCGCAACCCGCTCCTGGTTCGACGCATCCTTCCAGGCGCCGACACCGGCCCAGACCCTGGGCTGGCCCGCTATCGCATCGGGCGAGAACACGCTGATTCATGCCCCCACCGGTTCGGGAAAGACCCTTGCCGCCTTTCTCTGGACCCTCGATCGACTGCTCTCCGAGCCTGAGCCGGAGCCCGACAAGCGGTGCCGGGTCCTCTACATCTCCCCGCTCAAGGCCCTCGCCCACGACGTCGAGCGAAACCTCCGGGCTCCGCTGACCGGGATCCGCCATGCCGCCCAGCGGCTCGGGGGAGAGCCTCTTCCCGAGCTGGCCACATTCCTCAGGACCGGTGACACCCCGCAGGAAGACCGGAGGCGTATGCAAAAACACCCGCCCGACATCCTGATCACCACCCCCGAGTCGCTCTATCTGATGCTCACTTCAGCAGTCCGCTCCACCCTGAGCAGTGTCCGGTGGGTGATAGTCGACGAGGTACACGCTGTTGCAGCATCCAAGCGCGGGGCACACCTGGCGCTCTCTCTGGAGCGGCTCGAAGAGCTGACCGATGCCCCACCGCAACGGATCGGGCTCTCTGCGACCCAGCGTCCTCTGGACACAATCGCCCGCTTCCTTGGCGGCGGGACCATGGTCGACAACACATGGACCCCCCGACCGGTCCGCATCATCGACGTACCCAACGACCGCGGTTTGGACATCGAGATCGTCGTGCCCGTCGAAGACATGGCGGCCCCCATCTCCGTCGACCCTCTCGACCCTGAAGCCATCCCGACGCGATCGATCTGGCCCGCGGTGTACCCGGCGTTGCTCGAACAGATCAGGGAGCATCAGTCGACGATCGTCTTCGCCAACTCGAGGAGGCTTGCCGAGCGCACCTGTTCGGAGCTCAACCGGCTGGCCGGGGAGGAAATCGCACGGGCCCACCACGGCTCCGTCGCCCGGGAACAACGCCTCGAAATCGAGGAAGGACTGAAGAACGGGACCCTGAAGGCGGTGGTGGCAACTTCGTCCCTGGAACTCGGTATCGACATGGGTGCGGTAGACCTCGTCCTCCAGATCGAATCCCCAGGGTCGGTCGCCTCCGGGCTGCAGCGGGTCGGCAGGTCCCGCCACCAGGTGGGCCGGGAGTCGAAGGCAAGGATCTACCCCAAATATCGCGGCGACCTGCTCGTGGCGACGGTGGTGGCCGGAGAGATGGTCAAGGGCAATGTCGAGCCGACCAAGATCCCCGAAAACCCCCTCGATGTCCTCAGCCAGCAAATCGTCGCCGTCACGGTCATCGACGACCTCGACGTCGACGCCCTCTTCGACATGGTGCGGCGGGCGACTCCCTTCCGGGACCTATCCCGCGCCGTATTTGAGGCAACACTGGACATGCTCGCCGGCCGCTACCCCTCGGACCTCTTCGCAGAGTTGCGCCCACGGATCAACTGGGACCGGGTTGGGGGCAAGCTGAGTGCAAGGCCGGGAGCACGACAGCTGGCAGTGACGAACGCCGGAACCATCCCCGACCGCGGCCTCTTCCGGGTCGCCCTGCCCGATGGCAGCCGCGTCGGCGAACTCGACGAGGAGATGGTCTATGAATCGCGCGAAGGCGACACCTTCCTGCTCGGGTCCACAGCATGGCGGATCACCGAGATCGACCACGACCGTGTGACAGTGGTGCCGGCGCCGGCTGACGGCTCGCACAAGATGCCGTTCTGGCATGGCGACATGCTGGGAAGGCCCCTGGAGACCGGCCGTGCCGTGGGCCGGTTCATTCGCGAGATCGGCGATATGGGCCACGACGAGGCAAGGGCCACTCTGCGCGCAGACTTCAACCTCGACGACTTCGCCGCCGGCAATCTCGTCAGCTATCTCGCCGACGAACTCGAAGCTACCGGTCACCTGCCCGGTGACAACAAGATCGTCGTCGAGCGGTTCCAGGACGAGATCGGCGACTGGAGAGTTGTCATGCTGTCGCCGTTCGGGGCCCGGGTCCACGCCCCCTGGGCGATGGCCCTCCGGCACAAGCTGCGGCAGCGGTTCGGCTCCGACGTCGACATGATCTGGACCGACGATGGCATCGCAGTTCGATTCCCCGATAGCGACGACGTGCCGGTGGCCGACGAACTCATCCTCGATCCCGATGAGGTCGAGTCGATACTCATCGAGCACCTCGGCGACACTGCGTTGTTCGGGGCCCGGTTCCGGGAGGCGGCAGGAAGGTCGCTGCTTCTCCCCAGGCGCCGGCCCGGCGAGAGGACCCCGCTGTGGCTGCAGCGCCGCAAGGCTTCCGACCTGCTCGGTGTCGCCAACCAGTTCGGATCCTTCCCTATCGTCCTCGAGACCTACCGAGAGGTTCTGCGCGACGATTTCGACCTGCCTGCCCTCCAGGAGATCCTCCGCGACATCCGCTCCCGCAAGATCCGCCTCGTCGAGGTCGACCTGCACAGCCCTTCGCCGTTCGCCACCTCCCTCCTCTTCTCCTTCGTGGCCGCATATCTGTACGAGTCCGATGCCCCTATCGCTGAGCGTCGGGCCACCGCACTGACTCTCGACCGTGGTCTCCTCCGGGAATTGTTGGGTGACAGCGAGCTTCGCGAGCTGATCGACCCCGAGGTGGTGGGAGCGATCGAGCTCGAGCTCCAGCATCTCACCGAGCAGCGAACCGCCCGGCATGCCGACGCGGTCCACGACCTGCTCCGCGACCTGGGCCCGATGACGCGCGACGACGTTCTCATCAGGTCCGGTGAGACCGGCCCCGCTGATATCGAATACCTCATGGAAAACAAACGTGTCTTCGAGGTGACAATCGGAGGAGAGGCCCGTCTTGCAGCAGCCGAGGACATGGCGCGGCTGCGGGATGCGATCGGCGTCCAGCCTCCCCCCGGGGTCCCCCACATCTTCCTCGAGCCAGTCCCCGATCCCCTGGGCGACATCATTGGCCGCTACGCCCGTACCCACACCCCCTTCTCGCCCGAACAGGCTTCTTCCTCGCTCGGCATCCCGGTGGCCGTGGTCGGCTCGGTGCTCGAGTCGCTCGAAGCCGAAGGGAGGGTGGTCCCGGGTGCGTTTCTTCGCGGCGGCGAGGCTCAGGAGTGGGTCGACCGCAACGTCCTGAAGCGGCTGAAGCGCCGATCGCTGGCGAACCTTCGCCAGGAGATCGAGCCGGTGGAGCAGTACCGCCTTGCCCGTTTCGGAATCGAATGGCAGGGAGTCAGCCCCGATCCTCCTCGCGGTGTCAACGCCGCTGCGGAGGTAGTGGCAAGACTCCAGGGTGCTTCGATCCCGGCCTCGATCCTCGAACGCGACGTACTCGCGCTCCGGGCGCGCGACGCCTCGGCCCATCTCGACCGCATGCTCATATCCGGGGAGCTGGTCTGGGTCGGCCGTGAACCTCTGGGAACTAGAGACGGAAAGGTCTCGCTCTACCACCGCGACTCGCTCGCCGACATTTGGGAAGGTCCCTGCATTGATTCTGAGCCGGGCCCAACGGCGCTCGCCATCGTTGAATTCCTCTCCAATCGCGGTGCGAGTTTCTTCCGTGACATCTACACAGGTGTGGGCGGCGGAGAAATCGCCAGCGTTGCCGACTCACTCTGGGACCTGGTGTGGGACGGTGTCGTCACCAACGACAGCCTCGAGCCCCTGCGCCATTTCATCGCCTCCCGCCGGAAACAGGGCCGGGGACGTCCTGCTGCGGCCTTCCCGGCGCACACGTCAGGTCGATGGTCGCTGGTGGAGTCGCTGGTTTCCGGAACACCCACACCTACCGAGCGGCTCGCGGCGCGGGCCAACCTCCTGCTCGATCGCAACGGAGTGGTCACCCGGCCCACGGCCATCGCCGAAGGCCAGACCGGAGGCTTTGCAGCCCTGTATCCCGTCTTCAGCCACCTGGAGGAGACGGGGCGGGTGCGGCGGGGCTACTTCGTCGAGGGCCTCGGCGGCGCCCAGTTCGCTCTGCCTGGTGCCATCGACCTGCTCCGCAGCGAGCCCGAGCCCGAACTGATCTCACTGGCAGCTGCCGACCCGGCCAATCCTTACGGGTCTGTCCTCGCCTGGCCCGAATCGCCGGCCCGTCTTGCCCGCGACGCCGGGGCTTATGTTCTCCTCTACGGGGGGCGATTGGTCGCCTATCTCGACAAAGCCAGGAAGAGTCTCACCATTCTGCCACCCGGCGAAGACCTCTACAGTGCCATCGGGCGGGAGCTGGCAAACATTGCGAGCAGGCACCGACGGACGGTCCTCCACACCGTCGGGGACGCTGACGTCACCACTTCACCGATGGCGCCGATCCTCCGGGAGTGGGGCTTCGCACCTGCACCACGCGGCCTCTCCTATCGGAGTTAGATAGGGAGCGTTACTCCAGTTCGGGCCACGCACGGATCGCCTCATCGACGATCGATTCGAACTTGAGACCCATCAGCACAACGCCGGCAGCGCCTGAGTCGCGGGCCTTCTGCTCCATTTCGGCGGCAATTTCCCATCCCAGCTTCCGGCCGACATCTTTGCCGACCTCACCGAGGCGTTGTTTCAGGTCGCCCGTTGCGGGCACTGCGCCGATCCCCTCCATCTGCTCGACCCAGGTCAGGCTGAAAGGCGGGATGATCATCAGGTAGACCGGCGGGTCGTCGTCGCGGAGTTTGAGCTTGGACATCTGTTGTTCGACCACGTTGGGATCGAGCACCGGCCCGGCGACGAAGAACTGGGCGCCGATGTCGATCCGGCGCCGGAACTGCCAGTCCTGGAACCGGGTGGGCATTCCAACTTCGAAATCAGGCAGGTTCTCCTGGAGCGCCCTGAGGTGCTCGACGATCTCATAGTGATGCGCCAGGTGGTCGACGTGGGGGACGGTGTCCCCGATCACCACAAGAAACGAGTCCACTCCGTTGCCCAGAGCCCCGCGCACCTCGGACTCGATGGCGAGGATGTTGCGGTCGCGGGTCGACACCACGACGGTGGGATCGACGTGGGGGGTGTCGTGGGTGATCCGGGCCGAGAATGCATACGGGGAGACCCGGATCCGCCCGAACACGTTGTCGGTGACCATCACATTGGTCCACCCCGTCAGCGACCTGTGGCTCAAGTCGGGCAGCTCGGGAGGGTTCACCTCCGCGATCCGGACCCAGCCATCACGTTCGATCAGCACTTCGCACCTCTCTCGGTTTCTTGGCGATGAAATATTTCGCCTGCGGGTGGTGACAGATGATCGCCGAGGTCGTCTGCTCCGGCTGATACTGGTACGAAGTCTCGGCACCAACCGAGATCCCGATCCGATCGGCGCCCAGGATGTCAGCCACCCGCTCGTTGTCCTCGAGGTCGGGACAGGCCGGGTATCCCCACGAATAGCGGCCACCGCGATACTTCTGACGGAAGAGCCCGGTGAGTGAGGGCCCGTCCTCGTCGACAAAGCCCCACTCGGTCCTGATCCGGTGATGCCAGTACTCGGCCAGGGCCTCTGCCATCTCCACACCTAGGCCGTGAAGGTGGAGGTAGGCGGTGTACTCGTTGGCTTCGAAGAGCTCTGCTGCCCGACGCGACACCTCGGCGCCCATCGTGACGATGTGGAACGCGGCGTAGTCGACCTCATCGTCCACCGGTCGGAAGAAGTCAGGAATACTCAGGTAGGGGTCTTCGTGCTGACGGGGGAAACCAAACCGGGTCAATTCCTCCCGGCGGGAACGATCCTCCCACAACACTATGTCGTCGCCGTCACCGTTGGCTGCGAAGTAGCCGTAGACCACCTGCGGTTGGAGCAGCCCACCGGTCCTGGCCAGCGCCAGCTGTTCTCTGAGCACAGGGGCGAGGCGCTTTTTGAAGTCGGCATCGTTTTCCCCCGACTCGGGGCGGTATTGCCACTGATTCCTGAAGAGCGCCGTCAGGTTGAGGAAGGGGACCACGTCGTCTAGTGCCACATTTCGCACCACACGCGACCCGAGGAATGGAGGCTCGAAGATCGGGTTGTCAATGACGACAGAGGGAGACCGCCGCGGAACTTCGACTCCTGTCGACTCCAGCACGGGCCGCTCCCGCTTCTTGGCCGGGGCCGGAGATGGGTCGCCGGCGACAATATGGCCCATCGCCTCGAGCCCGGCGAAGGCGTTCTTTCCGTAATAGAGCGGGCCGGGGTAAAGCGACCTGAGGTCTGATTCGACATAACTCCTGGTCAGGGCGGCCCCACCGAGGAGCACCGGCACCTTGCCCATCCCCCGCCGGTCGAGCTCATCGAGGTTGTCCTTCATGATCAGAGTCGATTTCACCAAGAGGCCGCTCATCCCGATGGCGTCGGCCTTCTTCTCTTCATAGGCCTGGATCATCTCGCCGATGCCAACCTTGATCCCCAGGTTGTGCACCTCGTAGCCGTTGTTGCTCAGAATGATGTCGACCAGGTTCTTACCGATGTCGTGGACGTCACCGGACACCGTTGCGAGGACAACAGATCCACGCCTGGATGTCTCTGCCTTCACCATCATCGGCTCGAGGTAGGCAACGGCCTTCTTCATGGTCTCGGCGGACTTGAGAACGAACGGAAGCTGCATCTCACCGGTAGCGAAGCGTTCACCAACGACCCTCATACCCTCGAGGAGGAAGTCGTTGATGATGTCGAGCGGTCTCGTCCCTGCAGCGAGAGCTTCGTCGAGGTCGGAGATGATGTTGTTCTGGTCGCCGTCGATGATGCGCCGCGCCAGGCGCTCGTCAACCGGCAGACCTTCCATGGGCTCCACCGGGGTCTTCTCGATTTCGGCATCTTCGAACAGTTCGAGTATTCGCTCCAGCGGGTCGTACCCCTCCGACCTACGGTCATATATGAGATCGAGGGCGGCGGTGCGCTGGTCGGGATCGATGCTGGAAAGCGGCTGGATCTTGGCGGCGTGCACAATTGCCGCGTCCAGGCCCGCTTCGACCGCCTCGTGGAGGAAGACAGAGTTGATCACTTTGCGGGCGGGTGGGTTGAGGCCAAACGACACATTGGAAACGCCGAGGACGGTCCTGGTCCCGGGAAGTTCCCCCTTGATCCGTCGGATTGCGTCGAGGGTGGCCATCCCGTCGCGGCGCAGGTCCTCTCCCCCGGTCGTGAGTGGGAAAGTGAGGGGATCGAAGATCAAGTCGGAGGGCGAGAGCCTGTAGGTGCCGACAGCGAGGTCGTGAATGCGGTGGGCGACACGCACCTTCCATTCGAGGTCGCGAGCCTGGCCCTCCTCGTCGATGAGCAGACAGATGACGCCAGCGCCGTGCTGCTTCGCCAGGGTGAAGACCCGGTCGATTCGAGAGCCTTCCCCCTCCCCGTCTTCGAGGTTGGCGCTGTTGAGAAGGCTCCTGCCCCCGAGATGTTCGAGGCCTGCCTCCATGACTGCAGTCTCGGTGGAGTCGAGCACCACGGGAGCGGCGACATCGGTGGCAAACCCGGCGGCCAGCCGCTTCATGTCGGCCACACCGTCGCGCCCTACATAGTCGACACAGAGATCGACGAGGTGCGCTCCTTCCCTGAGCTGGGACTGGCCGATGGCGATGCATGCCTCGATGTCATCGGCAAGCAAGGCCTCGCGAAACGCCTTGCTTCCGTTGGCGTTGGCCCGCTCTCCGACGATCAAGAACGAAGTGTCCTGATCGAGATTGACCTGGCTGTAGATCGAAGCAACGGCTGGGACATGGACGGGTTCCCGTTCGAATAGCGTTGCCGGCCTGATTGCGTCGACAACTGCTGCGAGGTGCTCGGGTGTCGTGCCACAGCAACCGCCGACGACGCCAACCCCGAGATCGGTGACAAACGTCTTTAGATTCCGGGCGAGATCGTCGGGTCCCAGGTCGTAGACCATCTCTCCGTTTTCGACATGGGGCAGCCCGGCGTTGGGGATGGCTGCGATCGGGATCGTCGAGTACCGGCTGAGGTGGCGAAGCGGTTCGAACATCTCGGCCGGGCCGGTGGCGCAGTTGAGGCCGATGACATCGGGTCCGACCGACTGCAGGGCGGTGAGGGCCGCCCCGATCTCGGTCCCGGGGAGCATCCGCCCGGTCAGTTCGATGGTGACCTGTACCTGCACCGGGACTTCGACACCAATCTCCCGCATTGCCTCCCTCGCCCCTTCGATCGCGGCTTTGGCGCCGAGGAGGTCGAACTGGGTCTCGACAATGATCAGATCTACTCCACCATCGATCAAAGCCCTCGACTCGGTGGCATAGGCGTCGACCAGTTCGCGGTAGGTGACCTGGCCGAGGGTGGCGAACTTGGTGCCGGGGCCCACCGACCCGGCGACGAATCGGGGTCGGCCGTCCCTGGCGACGTACTCGTCGACGGCGGAGCGAGCGAGCACGGCACCGGCATGTGCGATCTCGTATGCGCGACCTTCCAGCCCGTACTCCCCCAGAGGCACGGCAAAAGCCCCGAAGGTATTGGTCTCCACGACGTCGACGCCCACATCGAGGAACGAACGGTGGAGGTTGGCCACCACATCCGGGCGGGTGATATTGAGCAGTTCGTTGCAGCCTTCGAGGTCTGCGCCGCCAAAGTCGTCGGCTGTCAGCCCGACGGTCTGCAGGTTGGTGCCGCTGGCACCATCGAAGATGACAACTCCAGAGGCGATCGCGTCGAGGTAGGCAGTCATGTGGCTGCTCCCCCGTCAATACAGCAGGGGTCTCCTGGTTGGCTCATTAGCTCCTCACTTGTTCCTTATGAAACGCTGGTGAGCGCCAGGAGCCAGTGGCTCAAGGTCAACTCATCGATTCCAGGCATTGGCACCGTTCTCCATATCGCTATGGCTCGGTTGCCGCGGTATCAAAGGGCCTGTCCCTCCACCGCTCTAGATGAGCGCTTCGTGCCGTCAGTATACAACAGGCGCCGGAGGTGTCTACGGAAGTGCCGACTCCAGGGTCTCATAGACCGTGTTTCGCAACACCGGGATCCTGCCGACCGACTCGACCGTTGCCCGGAACTCGGCAGGAGTGACTTCCTGGCCGTGTTCGGCCCCGGCCGATCGGGTGATGATCTCCCCCATCAGCGTCCCTCCCATGTCGTTGCACCCCGCCTGGAGCAGCCTGGCGGCGCCGTCGAGGCCGAGTTTCACCCACGATGCCTGGATGTTGTCGATCAGGCCATCGAATGCGAGACGCGACACGGCGTGGATGAGAACCGCCTCATCCCAGGTGGGGCCGGGACGTGCCCTTCCCCTGAGGTAGATCGGCGATCCCATATGGACGAACGGGAGTGGGACCATCTCGGTGAACCCTCCAGTTCGCTCCTGGATCTTTCTGACGACTTCGAGGTGGTTGGCCCACGACCTCGGCCCATCGATATGGCCGAACATGATCGTCGCGGTGGCCCGCAGCCCCAGCTCATGGGCGGTGATCATCACTTCTGCCCACTGCGACGTCCTGATCTTGTCGGGGCAGAGGTGCTCACGCACCCGGTCGTCGAGAATCTCGGCGGCTGTCCCCGGAAGAGAACCGAGGCCCGCTTCCTTGAGCTCTTCGAGAAATCGCCGGACCGGGATGCCCAGGGTCTCCGCACCCTGCCATACCTCGAGCGGGGTGAACCCGTGGATGTGCATGTCGGGCATTTCGGCTTTGATCGCCTTGACCACATCGACATAGAAGTTGCCGGTGAAGTCGGGATGGATCCCACCCTGGAGTGTTACCTCGGTAGCCCCGCGGTCCCAGGCTTCCCTCGCTTTGGCCACGATCTCGTCGAGACCCATCAAGTACGGCTCACCTCTCAGGTTGAGGCTCTTCGGGCCTTTGGAGAATGCACAGAACCCGCATTTGAAATAGCAGAGATTGGTGTAATTGATGTTGCGGTTGACCACGTAGGTGACGGTCTCTCCGACGCTCTTCGATCGCAACAGGTCTGCGGTGTGGGCGATGGCGTCGATCCCTTCACCACGCGCCTCGAACAACTTGCGCAGTTCCGCGACGTCAGGCCGCTGCCCTTCCAGAGAGCGTTCCAGGATCGGACGCAAACCACCCGCACCTTCCAGGCCCCGGGGGGCTTGACTCTGAATCCAACTCCGGTCACCCCACTCTGCCGAAAGTCTCAGCTCCGGAACCGGGGGGTCCATGTCCTTGCCCGGGGCCCACTCGTATCTGGGCCGGGCTGCGCCCGACCCGTCGGTCAGTTTCAGCCAGGTCCCAAAGTCGGCGGAACCGAGGGTGGCCCGGGCGGTATCGATTTCGAGCCCGATGGGGTAGAGAGTCCTCTCGATGAGCTGGTGATCGGGAAGGGCGTCACGAAGCTCCCCGATCCGCTCCACATCCCAGTCTCTGAGCAATAGATCTCCCGCGCCCCCGGCGACAGCTTCGACAGCCTGAGGCACATCATCGACGAAAACCGAGAGGATCGTTTCCAAACCGGGGAGCAGGGCCAGGTCTCCCGCCTCCTCGATCTCGGAGCGCCCCACCCTGAGGAAAGCGGCACGGGTCCGGGAAACAGCGTCGAGGACCAACTCGCGAGGTCCTTCATTGCGGACGGTGATCCGCCATCCCGGTACTCCGGCCCCGGCGAGTGACAGCGCGGTCTTGGGACCAGCGATGTATGCGGACGGTTCCGGTTCGGAAGTTGCGCCGAGCACGAGGAGGCCGCCGGACCGGGCTGCATTCAGGTCGGCTGTGGTCGGGGCGGCCAGTTCGACAGCAGTGGTGCCTTCTCGGCGACGACTGGTGGCTGTGGGCGCAGCCAACGATTCGGCCGGCCGGGTGCGGAGGAAGGTAACTCTCATGTCTGGACTTTCTTTCCGATCTTCGGATAGCCATTCTCGTCGATTTGCCTGCGGATATCGCCGATCAACTCCGGAGCAATCCATTCTTCACTTATGTACTCGGGATACACCGGGAGCCGGGGGCGCAATTCGAAGCCTGCGGCTTCCGTTCTCTCCTTCAACTCGTTGAGGTGGGGCCATGGGGCCTCAGGGTTCACCCAATCGATGGTGAGAGGAGAAACCCCACCCCAGTCGTTGATCCCGGCGTCGAGATAGACCTCATACTTCTCCGTGAGGTTGGGCGGCACCTGGATGTTTGCCTCGGCACCCATGATCCACCGCGCAAGTGCGACAACCCGGGCGAACCAGACGGGTATCGGCTCCGCCGAGCGGCGCATCGGGGTGTCGGCCTTGGCGCGGAAGTTCTGGACGATTACTTCCTGGATTGCACCGGTACGCACGGCGAGGTCTCTTAGAGCAAATAGAGAGTCGACGATCTCCTGGTGATTCTCGCCAATTCCGACCAGGATCCCGGTCGTGAACGGGACCCGGCTTCGTCCCGCCGACTCGATGGTCGCCACCCGGAGGGAAGGGACCTTGGTGAAGGACTTGTGATGGGGCATCCCCGGCTCGAGCAAGCGCGGGGAGATGTTCTCCAGCATCATCCCCATCGACGGATTGGTCGGTCGGAGTTTGGCCATCGCCGCATCGTCGAGCAGCCCGGGGTTGGCGTGGGGAAAGAGGCCGGTCTCCGATCGGATCAGGGCAGACATCTCAGCCACGTAATCGATAGTCGTCTCCAGGCCACGCCCGGCAAGGAACTCACGGGCCTGGGGCCAGCGTTGCTCGGGCCGGTCGCCGAGGGTCAAAAGAGCCTCGGTGCAATCCGCTTCGTCGCCCGCTTTTGCCACCGCGAGTACATCTTCGGGCTCGAGATACACCCCACCGGCGCCGGGTGGCTTGGCGAAGGTGCAATACGTGCAGCGGTCGACACAGAGCGTGGTCAGCGGGATGAACACCTTGCGGCTGTAGGTGATGGTGCGCCCCTTGGCCTCGTCACGGAGACGAGAGGCGTAGGCGAGGAGAGGTCCTGAAGATCGCGAGCCATCGAGGTATTCGAGAGCGAGGCCGGGGTCGGGCTCGGGGTGGGTCCGGACTTCGCTACGAGATACCAAAGGAGCCTGCTTCCGTCACACCACCGTCAACAGGGATTATCGCCCCCGTCATCCAGGAACTTACGTCGGACCCGAGAAACACGATCATCCTGGCAACATCCTCGGGCTCGCCGACACGTCCCAACGGATGGCTTCGGGCCGCGGCATCCTCGTCCTGGAGCAACAGTTCCGCGAGACGGGTGCGGACGATGGCCGGAGCAACCGCGTTGACCCTGATGTCGGGGGCGAGCTCGAATGCGAGCTGGCGGGTCAGGTGGACAACCCCTGCCTTGGAGATGTTGTAGGCACCGGTTATCGGGCCGGGTTTGAGGCCGGCGACCGAGGCAACGTTGACGATTGCCCCACCCGACTTGTCCATGCCAGCTGCATAAGCGGCGCGTGCCCACAGCAACGGGCCGAGCAGGTTGACATCCCAGGTCTTCTGGACCGCCCCGAGGTCGACATCCATCAACGAACCGGCCGAAGGATTGGTGCCGGCGTTGTTGACCAGCACATCGACCGAACCGAATCGGGAGACCGTCTCCGCCATGGCCATCGCCGCATCCTCTTCGGAATCAGCGCGTGCGGCGAGGGCGAGCACCCTGTCAGCGTCGACGCCTGCCCCGATCATCTCGCCGCGCGCGGCTTCGACGTTTTCGAGTTTGCGGGACGTAATCGTCACACCCGCAGCACCGCTGTTGGCGAACTCGAGCGCGGTCGCCAGGCCAATCCCCCGGCTGGCGCCAGTGACCACGATGACCTTGCCCTCAACTGAGACTTCCATTGGCTCCTACTGGTTGGAGCGTCAGATACTAAAGGCAGCAACTCCGATCCCAGTCATCGAGGCTGCGCAGGCTGGCCCAAACCTCGGTCCCCGGTTAGTGGCCGCCCCGCTTGACCCCGCCGTACTTCATCCTGGTGTCGGACATTGCTGCGGCCCGCTGCTCGTCGTCGTTGACGCCGGCATCAACGATCTCACCGACGAACAGGGTGTGGGTTCCCAGGTCGGTGGTGTGACGGACCTCACAGTCCATCCAGGCAAGCGCCTCGGTGAAGACGGGTGCGCCGGTGGTTGCCGTGAAGACCTCGCGACCGTTGAGCGTGTTGCCTTCTCGTACGGCGGGTTTGGAAAACTTGACGAAGGGGCGGGTGTCTTCCGACGACCAGAGGTTGACGGTGAACGAGCCGCCCTCTGTGATCAGTCGGTGGGTGACGGCCTTGTTGTCTACTCCGATCCCGATCAGGACCGGGTCCATGGAGAGCTGGGTGATCCACGACGTGGTCATCGCGTTCCACTCCTCGCCCGATGCCGACCCGACGAGGACGAGGGGGTTGGGGATCTTCCAGGTGACCTTGTTGACCAATTCGCTATCCATCCAATTCAACCTCCCACAGCGCAACTCGAAACCCTAATGTTCCCGTGTGCGAATCCTGATCGCCACCACCGGTGTCCTACCGGCAGGTCCTGTATCCGAACTCTGCGCGCGGCTCGGTGGTGGATCATCAGACGTCACCGTGATGACCGTGATCCGGATCCCGAGGACCTTCCTCGATTCCCTCGACGACGACGTTCGCCGGTCGTTCCTCGACGACTCGACCTCGGACGCCTCCCCCGAGGAGAAGGCTGCGATCTACCTCGAAGAACGGGGCCAGAAAGTGGTGGCGCCGATCGTTGCCGCTCTCCAGGCCGAGGGAATCCAGGCCAGCGCTCGGTTCGTCGACGGAGACGACCCGGCGGCAGCCATCATCACGACCGCCGAAGATGTGGGAGCCGAGCTCGTGATGATGGGGGCAACCCGGCGTCTCTTCACCGAAGAGGCGTGGAAGAGCGTGTCGGTTCGAGTCATCGACAATTCCCATCTTCCGGTCCTTCTCGTCCCTGGCACCAGGATCGAGGACACCCACGAGATGCCCATCCTCGAGCTGTAGAGATTTTCTGTCACACCCGGTTTGTACGTTGTGCAATATGGAACTCAATCGACTCAACGGATGCCAGGGGCACAAGCCCACTGTGGTCGGCGACTTGCTCGTGACAGCATGTGAGAGTTGTCGGCGGGTGGAGTGGAACGACCGGTCAGGCGAAATCGACCCCTCGGAGGGCATGGCCGCGCTGTTCGGGAACTTCGAGCTGATGGGAACGCTCGATGCCGTGGGGTCACCGGCCCCAGAGGTTTTGGTCTATGCCGCGCCCTCAGTGCGGAAACGCCGGAACCTTGCTCCCTTCCCCAAGAGCTCATGGGTGAAAGCCGCACCCGACCTGTGGCTCACCCACGACGGCGAGAACCTGCTCCTCGCCACCAACCACAAACTCTTATTCGAAAACCTAACCCGCGGCGCCTAACAACCGCACGGAGCGGCTGTTCCCCCGGAGGCGAAGCCAAACGGGGGAAAGGTTCCTGCCCGCCCTCCGAGGGGGCAGGTAAAGGGGACTGAGACTCCCAAAGTTGAGAGCAGTCGCGCCCAAAGGCGCGCCGCAAACACCGCTGGTGGGAACACCCCACCCTCCCCTCCGACCTAAGGGTCGTAGGTACTCCCTCCCTAAACACTGGGAGAGATGGGCTCGAATTGGGTTTCGTATAGCTGCCGGTAGAGGCCGCCTTCGGCGACGAGGGATTCGTGGGTGCCTGATTCGACGATCCGGCCTTCATCGATGACGAGGATCTGGTCGGCTGCGCGCACCGTGGAGAGTCTGTGTGCGATGGCGAGGGTGGTCCGTCCCGCCATCAGCCCCTCGAGGGCCTCCTGGATCAAGGCTTCGGACCGCGAGTCGAGATGTGAAGTCGCCTCGTCGAGGATCAGAATTCGCGGGTCTTTGAGGATTACCCGGGCGATGGCAATTCGCTGCTTCTCCCCGCCCGAGAGCCGGTATCCGCGCTCCCCTACCATTGTCTGATATCGGTCCGGCAACGCCTCGATCATCGGGCTGATGTTGGCGGCAAGAGCCGCAGCCTCGATCTCCTCCTGGGTTGCGGTCGGTTTCGCATACCGGAGGTTGGCCTCGATCGTGTCATGGAACAGGTACGACTCCTGGGTGACCACTCCAACTGTCTCCGACAACTCGTCGAAGGCGATGTCGCGGACATCGACCCCGTCGATGCGCACCGCTCCCTCGTTGACGTCGTAGAGGCGGGGAACGAGATATGACGCCGTGGTCTTACCGGCACCGGATGGGCCGACCAACGCCACGAGCTCTCCAGGATTCGCTTTGATAGAGACCCCTGCGAGGGCCCACTCCCGTGTTGCCGCCTGGGTTATTGCCGGTCCCTCCCCACCGCTGCGCTTCCAGCGTTTGACCGCAGCGAGACCCTCCACCTCACCGCTCTGGTACTTGAAGTAGACGTTCTCGAACTCGAGCTCGCCCCTGGCCGGTGAGATCGGGATCGGAGTGTCGGGAGAAGGGATGTCAGTCTCCAGGTCGAGCACCTCGAAAACTCGCTCGAATGAAACCAGAGATGTCGCGAATTCGACTCTCGAGTTGGAGATCGCCGAGAGCGGGCCGTAGAACTGCACCAGCAAGGCCGAGAACATCACCACCGTGCCGGCTGTCATGTCACTCTCGATTACCAGGTAACCACCGGCCCAGAAAACGGCGGCGGTCCCCACCGCCGAAACCAGTCCCAGGGCGGCAAAGAACCGCCTGCCCACCATTGCCCTACGGATTCCGTAGTCCCGGACCAGTCCTGCCTGTTCCGCGAACCGCTCAGCCTCACGGTCCCACCGGCCGAAAAGGCGCACCAGCAGGGCGCCGCTGACATTGAACGACTCCTGGAGGATTGCCGACATGGAAGCGTTGTGCTCCATCTGCTCCTGGGTCACCCGGCGCAACACGCGGCCCACCCTTCGGGCGGGGATCACAAAGAGGGGCAAAGCGGCAACCGCGAGCAGCGTGAGGCGCCAGTCGGCAGCAATCATCACGACGAGGATGAATGCCACCGAAACCACGTTGGAGACGATGCTGACCAGGGTCCCCGTGATCGCCTGTTGTGCCCCGGTCACATCGCTGTTGAGCCGGTTCATCAGTTCCCCGGTCTTGGTTGCAGTGAAAAAGCGCAGTGACATCCGTTGCAGGTGGTCGAAGAGCTCACGCCGCAGGTCGAAGATGATGCCCTCACCCACGCGGGAAGACCACCAGCGCTGCAACAGGCCGACCAGGGCACTGATCATCGGCACTGCAATCATCCCCAGACCCAGCCAGGTGAGCATCCTCAGGTCGCGGGAAGGGATGGCGCCGTCGAGCAGCTCCCGGATCAAAAGAGGTGGGACGACCCCGATGCCGGAGATGACGAATATGGTCACCAACACCCCGAGCAGCCCCCGGAGGTAAGGCCGGCCATAACTCCAGACCCGCCGGAGCAGATCGCTGTCGATCTTCGGGATCTCCTGGCCTTCGTCGTAACTGAGGTAGCTCCACCACCCCCCACCGTGCATCATCTTCGAGCCAAACTCATGTGAGAGCAGCCTATTACGGCGTGCCTTCTATTCAGGGCCAAGGTCGGTGAGGAGGAGGTCGTCGTAGGTCTCCCGTCTGACCACCTGTCTGACCGCGCCGTCACGAACGAAGACGACCGCCGGCCGGAGGACCTTGTTGTAATTCGATCCCATCGAATGGCCATATGCGCCGGTGACCGGGGTCACGACGATGTCATCGACCTTCAGGTCGTCCGGGAGCCAACCGTCGGACACCAGCACATCGCCGGTCTCACAATGTTTTCCCACCAGTCGGACCGCCCTGTTGCGTTCAGCAGTGACATCCCGCGCCAGGAAAGTCTCATAGCCAGACCCGTACAGCACCGGCCGGGGATTATCGCTCATCCCGCCGTCGACGGCGACGTAGGTCCTGATCCCGGGGAGGTGTTTGATCGTGCCCGCGGTGTACAGGGTTACTGCCGCAGCGGCGGCAATTGCCCGCCCCGGCTCGACAGAAACCATGCCCCCATACCCGTTCCGCTCCACCGCCTGGCTGATGACTTCGATCCAATCGGCGATCCCCGGTGCCTCCTCGCCAGCGACGTAGGCAACGCCGAGCCCCCCACCGAGTGAAATCTCGGCGAATTCGTTGCCGCGAGCGAAGTCACAGATCACATCGACCGCTGCGGCGAAGGAGTCAGCCCGAAAAACTTGAGAGCCGATGTGGGCATGCACACCCCTCAGATTCACAGAGTTGGAGGCTCGAGCCCGTTCCACCGCTGCCGATGCCGCCCCTGTGGATACCGTGAAGCCGAATTTGGAGTCGTCCTGGCCGGTCCTGACGAACTCATGGGTGTGGGCTTCGATGCCGGGAGTGATCCGCAGCAACACGTCAGGTGCATCGAGACCCTCACCAACGAGTCCCTCGATCCGGTCGAGCTCATCGAAGGAGTCGACAACGACCTGGCCGACACCGTCCGTCAGGGCGATTTGAAGCTCGCTCTCGCTCTTGTTGTTGCCGTGGAATACGAGATCAGACGAGGGAACTCCCGCCACCCGGGCAACGTGGTACTCCCCACCGGTCGCAACGTCGAGGCGCATCCCCTCGTCGTGGGCAAGGCGGGCCATCGCCGTGCACAGAAAAGCCTTGGTTGCGTAGACCGCACCTCTGCCGAAGCCGGCAACGACTTCCCGGCAGCGCTGGCGCAGGTGGTTCTCGTCATAGACAAAGAGGGGCGTCCCGAATTCGGCAGCAAGAAAGAGCGTGGAGACACCGCCGATTTGGAGCTCGCCATCCTTCGCTACGGACGCGTTCTCAGGCAGCAGTTCGATCGGCAATGGTTGGTTCAAGATTTCGCCCCGTCAGAGTGGATCAGGATTCAGCGATCACCGCTTCCAGCGGCATCATGCTCGCCGCAGTCTGTCGCAACGCCTCCACAGCTGCAAACGGGCGCCCGTACATCTCGTATTTGTAAATTCCATCGAACCAGATCAGCGTGGTCCCCGAGGACTCCTGGACCACCCATGTCGGACGGTCGCCGATCTCTTCGATTTCGCATTCGATGGTCTGGCCGCCGGCGAACCGGGCACAGGAGAATTCGGCCCCCTCGACTTCGAGCTCCGCCGCTGTCTCGGCGTCACGGTAGACCCTGAGGACGATCAGCTGCGCCACCGACCTCGACCGGGTGTAGGGCTCCGTCGTCCAGATCCCGAAGGCAGCGGAAGGGTCGTCCGAGACGATTCCACTGTTCTCGATGACAAGCTGGCTCGAGACGTATTCGGAGAGGGGCGGGACCCGGGACGGGAACTTGACACCCTCGAGGACCTTGCGGATCTCCTCACGGCTCGCCTGAATGAACCGATCGCCTTCACGCCGGGCGAACACTCCGGCAACCACATCCTCGGGAATCTCCGGCCCGGGGCCGAGCTCGTCGTTGTACCAGATCAGGTTGGTCGCGTCGCGGGCCAGCGGGATGGTGGTGGCGACCGTCGTGGTGGTGAACACCGTGGGCTCTGTCACCCAATCCGATGACCTCTCGCCAAGCGACAGGAGAGGAGAGTCTCCGCATGCGGCGAGACCGAGCATCATCACAATAGAAAGTGCAGTAAGGGCCCGATGGCGCACTTGCCCTCCAATGGCCGAGGTACCGGGGTAACGTGTGAGGTGTCTCAATGGTTCCTGTGCCTGACCAAGCTATGACGGTACCAGTCACCCGGCTTATGCTCTGGCAGATGAACCAAGTTCTGGTCTCACAGGAGTCGTTCACCGACCATCCCGCTCTCGACGTCGCCGTCAGCCACGCCGTTCTCGACGCGGTGGCCGCAGGTGAGATCGGATCGGTATTCCGGCTCCACCCTGCCCACCCGGTGCTCGCTTTCGGAATGGCCGACCGTATCCAGGCCGGCTACCCCGCAGCGGTTCGAGTCGCGACGGCCCACGGTTTCGCCCCGGTGGAACGTCTCGCCGGCGGGCGCGCTGCTGTCTTTCATGAGAAGACCCTGGCTTTCAGCTGGGCGATCCCCGAGGGCGATCCTCGAACCGGCATCACGAAACGGTTCGAGTTGGTCTCCGGGATGATGAGAGATGCGTTTAGGGCGTTGAAGATCGACGCCAGGGTCGGCGAGATCCCTGGCGAATACTGTCCCGGCCGGTATTCGGTCAACGTCGGCGGAGTGGTCAAGGTCATGGGTGTCGGCCAGCGCCTGATCAAGGGGGCAGCTCACATCGGTGGCGTGATCGTGGTCGACGACGGCGAAAGGGTCCGGGATGTGCTGGTCCCTGTCTACCGGGCGCTCGGAATCGACTGGGACCCGAGGACTGCCGGAGCGCTTGCCGACCGTTCGGCAGGGACGAAGACGTCCGATGTCTCTACTGCTGTAATCGGCCAACTCCGAAAGCTCGCCGACGTCGCAGATGCTCCCATTCCCGGAGGGATCATCGAACAGGGAAGATCGATGATCGAGCGTCACATTCCGGCGGCGGCCTGATGCGGGTCGCGATCATCAACGGCCCGAATCTGAACCTGCTCGGCAGCCGCCAGCCCGAGATCTACGGGACAATGACTCTGGCTGACCTCGAAGAAGAGGTCCGCGAATGGTCGTCGAAACTCGATGTCGAACCTAGTTTCTTCCAATCGAACGATGAGTCCGAGCTTGTTTCACAGATCCAGAGATCCGGGAAGGAGTGTGACGCCCTGGTGCTCAATCCGGGCGGTTTCACCCATACCTCGGTCGCCATCGCCGATGCCGTGGCTTCGATTTCGGCCCCGGTTGTCGAGGTTCACCTCTCAGACATTGCCACCAGGGAAGCATTCAGGAGGATCTCGCTGGTAGCCCCGAACGCCGTCCGCCAGATCTCGGGCAGGGGTGCAATCGGTTACAGGGATGCCATCCGCCACCTTGTTTTTCGCGACCTCGTCCCGTTCACCAACGTTCGCTACGGGCCCCACCCGCGCAACGTCGCCGACCACAGAGTCGCCGACGGCGATTCACTTGTTGTGTTGGTTCACGGGGGATACTGGTTTTCAGGATGGGACCGCGACCAGCTCGACCAGGCTGCAGTCGACCTCACTCGGCGCGGTTATGACACCCTCAATATGGAGTACCGGGTAGACCCACCCTGGCCCGGTTCCGGGCACGACGTGCGAACCGCTCTTGCCTGGGCCCGCGATCGCTACCACTCGGTCAGCCTGCTCGGCCATTCTGCAGGCGCATTCCTTGCGTTATGGGCCCATTTGCGCAATCCGGTCGATGTTTGTGTCGGACTCGCTCCGGTGACCGACTTGAGCATGGTCGATGACGTCTCATCGACGCAGGTACTCATCGCGGCGGGTGGGCCAACGGCGATGACGATTCCAGGACGGACTGTTTTGTTCCACGGCACCGATGACACCGAGGTCAGCCCGGACCACACCAGCCGGTCGGGGCAGGCCGCAGAGATCCACCTGCTCGACGGAGTGGGTCATTTCGACATCCTCGACCCGCAACGGCCCCACTGGGCAGCTGTCGTTTCTGCGCTCGGCGGCACGCCCGGAGACAAATCCGAGTTGCCCCCTGTGGAAAAGTCCCGGTAAGGTTGGAGTATCTAAGGAACCCGGCCAGGCCGGGGCGGAGTCACTACATCTATGCGTTTGAGACGTTTTTCGTTTCTTGCGGGCTGGGTAGCGGTAATTCTTCTGGCGGCAGCCGGTTTTGCCGCATTCGGCACGTCACAAGATGCTGCCAACGACCTCGAGTACGAGGCAGCTGCAGCGTCGCTGGGCCATACGGCAGGCACGTACGCCGGTCTGACCTTCGCCCTCTTCGCCGACGCCCCTGCTGAAACCACTGTCGCCGGCTCCGGGGAGACGACGGTCGCAACCGAAGAAGCGGAGACCGCCCTCACTTCCGATGCTTCATCATCGACCGGCACCATCGCCTCTCCTGCCGGTTGGCTGTCCGAGGTCCAGGTGCGTGCCCTCGTCAGCGAGTATTTCAAAGCTGAAGACGTGAATACGGCAGTCAGGATCGCCTGGTGTGAATCCAGGTTCGACCCGGAAGCAGTCAATCTGAGAACCGGAGCCGTCGGCCTCTTCCAGCATCTGCCCCAGTACTGGGAAGACCGGGCGGCAAGTGCGGGGTTCCCCGGTGCTGATGCCACCGACCCGCAGGCGTCCACCGCTGCTGCGGCCTGGGCTGTATACGACGGAGCCGGCTGGGACATCTTCGGCTGTCGGGCCTGAGCCCCCGATGTCCGAGCTGAATGTCCTCGGCGGAGAGCTCGAAGGTTGCAGCACCGACCCCCTGACCGGCTTCTACCGGGACGGAACCTGTCAGACCGGCCCCGAAGACATCGGCCTTCACACCGTGTGCGCCGTCGTCACAGCCGAATTCCTCGAGCATCAGCGCCAGATCGGGAACGACCTCACTACGCCCATGCCCCAGTTCATGTTTCCCGGGCTCAGCCCCGGCGACCGCTGGTGCGTGACCGCCCGCAACTGGCTTCGTGCCCATCACGATGGCGCTGCGGCGCCGGTTGTGCTCGCCTCCACGCACCTCGCCACCCTCGAGGTGGTCCCGCTGGATGTTCTCCAGCGATACGCCGTCGATGTCCCCACCGACCCCGGTGCGCTGGACTGATTCCTCTCTGATCACCTGAAGTCGCGCGACTTCACGGTCTGGACACCGATCGGCTCGAAGTTGTGGGCGACGATGTTGGTGACACCGTCGTTGAACTCCAAGCGGCCGTGGATCACCAGGGCCGGGCTCTTGCGGACGATCTGTCGGTGCTTCGACCAGACGTCGGGGAGCACCACGATGTTGAGCAGGCCAGTCTCGTCTTCGAGGTTGAGGAAATGGACACCTTTGGCGGTGCCCGGGCGCTGGCGGTGGGTGATGACTCCCGCCACTTTGATCCGGGCACCGTGACGCTGCATCTCCAGTGTCTCGGCGGCGGTGAGACAGTCGCCCAACTGGTCGCGGACAAAGCTCATCGGGTGCCGTGATGACACCCCAGTCGACCAGAGGTCGGCGCGGTGTGACTCCTCGTCGCTCATCCCGGGAAGCGGCGGTGAGTCGACACCGGGTGAAAGGGCAAGCCGCTCCGGGTCGATCTCGGCAAGAGCACCGGCCGCCCATAACCCCTCCCTCCGGCCCAGTCCCACCGACTCCAGCGCGCCGGCGGCGGCAAGCCCCTCCAGGGCATCGACATCGAGACCGGTGCGGAAAGCAAGGTCTTCGGGTGAGGAGAAAGGCCCGCCGAGGATCCGGGCCGCCTCGATGGTCGTGATCTCCCGCTCCCCCAGGTTCCTCACGTATCGCAACCCCATCCGCACGGCCACCGCCGGGCGCACCGCGTCGTCTACTGGTCCTCTCCCCCGCCGCCAGCTCTCGCCGAGATAGGTGACGATGTCGTCGGGGTCGGCGTCGATTGGCTCGATGGTACAGTCGTGCCAGGAGACGTTGACGTCGGGACCGTGGACCACCACACCATGCCGCTGTGAGTCCTGGACCAGGGAATTCGGGCTGTAGAAGCCCATCGGCTGGGCGTTGAGCAGGCCGGCGAGGAACTCGGCCGGATAGTGGAACCGGAGCCAGACCGACATGTAGACGATGTAGGCGAAACTGACCGAGTGACTCTCGGGAAACCCGAAGCTGGCAAATCCCTGCAGCTTCTCCCAGATCTCGTCGGCAGCCGCCCCACCGATCCCGTTTGCGTCCATCCCGGCAAAGACCTCGTCTTTGAGCCTCGACATCGCAGTCTCGGAGCGCTTGTGAGTCATTGCCTGGCGGAGCCGGTCCGCCTGGCTCCCGTCGAAGCCGGCACAGACCCGGGCCAGTTCCATGAGTTGCTCCTGGAATATGGGCACTCCGAGCGTCTTCTTCAGGATCGGTTCGGCAAGCGGATGGGGGTAGCGGACCGGCTCCTCGCCATTGCGCCGTCGCAGGTAGGGATGAACCGACTGTCCCTGAATCGGTCCGGGACGGATCAGCGCCACCTCGATTGCGAGGTCGTAGAAGGTCTTCGGTTTCATCTTGGGCAGCGTGGCCATCTGCGCCCTCGACTCGATCTGGAAGACCCCGACGGTGTCAGACCTGGTTATCGACCGGTACAGAGCCGGCTCCTGGGGGATGGTGGCAAGGTCGATGTCGATGCCGTGGTGGTCTTCGATGAGGTCGTGGGCGAGGTGGAGGGCGTTGAGCATCCCCAACCCGAGAAGGTCGAACTTGACCACGCCGACGGCAGACGAGTCGTCTTTGTCCCATTGGATGACGGTCCTGCCTTCCATCCGCCCCCACTCGACGGGGACTACGTGCCAGAGAGGCCGGTCGGCGATGACCATCCCCCCGGAGTGGATCCCGAGGTGCCGGGGATACCCGTCGAGGCGCCAGCAGATGTCGTAGATCATCTCGGCGGTCATCCCCTCGGGGAGTGTGGTGTCCATATGGCGGAGCTGGCCGGGGTCGTGGGTGTCCACGAACTGGCTGAGCCCGTCGACCTGGGCCTGGGTGAACCCGAAGGTCTTGGCCACGTCGCGGAGCACTGACCGGGCCCGGTATGTGATCACGTTCGCCACCATCGCCGCCCGCTCCCGCCCGTACTTGCGGTAGCAGTACTGGATCACTTCCTCGCGGCGGTCGGCCTCGAAGTCGACGTCGATGTCGGGGGGCTTGCCCCGCTCCTCGGAGAGGAACCGCTCGAAGGGAAGGTGGAGGCGGATCGGGTCGACCCGGGTGAGGCCGATGCACCGGCACACCGCCGAGTCGGCTCCCGAGCCTCTGATCTGGCAGTAGATGTCCTGGCTGCGGGCGAAGTCGACCAGGTCTTTCACCACCAGGAAATAGCCGGCAAACCCGAGCCGGGCGATGATGTCGAGCTCATGGCCGAGCCTCCGCCTCGCTTCGGGGCTGATCCCGTCATCGGAGCCCGGATAGACGTCGCGAGCCCCTTCCCAGGTCAGTGCGGTGAGGAATTCCATTTCGTCGCGGAAATGCCCCGGCATCGGAAAGTCGGGAAGCCGGGGTGCCATCAGACCGAGGTCGAAGGCAAGCCGTCTCCCCAGCTCGGCACTCCTCGCCACTGCTCCGGGATAACGCCGGAACCGGACTTCCATCTCCTCGGCGGTCTTCAGATACCTCTCGTCTGATGCGGGCCTGAACCCATCTGCCACCACAAGTGGCCGCCGCCCTCCGATGGCGGCAAGCACCTCGGACAGGTAGGCGTCGGAGCGCTGGTGATAGTGGACCTGGTTGGTGGCCACGGTCGACACCGAGAGCCGCGATGCCACCTCCCAGAGGAGATCGTTCCTGCCGTCGTCCTCGGGCATGGCGTGGTGCCACATCTCGACGTGGAGCCGGGTGCCGAAGATGTCCTGGAGACGGGATACCTCCCTGATCGTGGCCGACAGGTTGCCTCGTGCCGCTGCCCGCGGGACCGCCCCGGCATGACAACCGGTGAGGGCATGGACATCGGGGTCAGCCGCGGCTTCGGCGAGGTCGTCACGGGAGTAGATCGGATGGTCTTTCTCCCCCCTGAGCTGGGCCCTGGTCACGAAACGGGAGAGGAAGCGGTACCCCGAAGGTGACCCGGCGAGCAACACCAGATGGTCCGCCTCGGGGAGATTGGTGGGTTTGGTCCCGTGGGCACGGACACTCCGGCCCCGGCGCAACCGCCCTTGCCCGCCCTTGCTGCGGGTGTACCTGGCCGCATCCCATTCTTCGGCCTTTGCCAGCGGGTCGTCACCGTCGACGGCTCCGTCCTCGAACCCGATTTCCACCCCGTAGATGACCGGGAGACCCGTGGCCTGCGCTGCCTGCCAGAACCGGGACACCCCGTAGAACCCGTCGTGGTCGGTCACGGCCAGCGCTTCATACCCGAGGTCGACGGCACGCTCCACCAGATCCTCGGGATGGGACGCTCCGTCGAGAAACGAAAAGTTAGTGTGGCAATGGAGTTCCGCGTAACCGCTCACCCGCACACTATATCGAACATATGTTCGACTCTGCTCTGCGTGGCTAAGGGGATGTGATTCCGTCGAGGATGAGGTGGATCAGAGGAACTTGATGATTCCGACGGCAAGACCGACGGCACCAATAATCGATGCCACCTGAGTGGTCACGAAGGTGCGCGAGTAGCCGCGCAACGTCTCATGGAACTGGTACAGCCTGTCGTCGATCTTCTCGAACCGGCCTTCCAACTTCTCGAACCTGGCGTCAACCCTTTCGAACCCGAGATTCATGTCGGTTCGCAGATCAGCGACATCGTCCTTGGTGGCCAGGTCACCGCTCTCATGGATTCTTTCCATCAGGATCCTTGCAGGCTCTCTACCAATCACCTGCTCCAACGCATTGTACAGTTCGGCTCGGTCTGAAGTCATGAGTGTCTCCCTTCTCTCACGAACCTACGGCAAGGCGGGGACAAGAACCAGATGGCTTTGGCTTCCGACCAAATCGACGATGGAAGCCTGCGTCGTGTAGATGCGTCTATCAGCCCACTTCGATTTCCGAAACCATCTGCTGAGGCCGCGGGTCAGAGACACATGGGTGCACTGAGACGGACCATGCAATCGGCGGAGAAACTCGCAAGGGACACTCCCCCGAGTCGTAACCGCTACGTCGACTTGCTCCGTGCCTTCTCCATCCTGGTCGTCGTCTACGGGCACTGGCTGATGGCGGCACCCGAGGTGATCGACGGTGAGATCAGGATCGGCCATGCCCTCACCGACATCCCCTGGACCAGGGGCTTGACCTGGGTACTCCAGGTGATGCCGATCTTCTTCTTCGTCGGCGGCTACTCCAACGCTCTCGGACTGCGCGCCGCCCGCCGCAAGGGCACGGAGTACAGCCAGTGGCTGCGCGACCGTCTCCGACGCCTCATCGTCCCCGTGCTGCCGGTGCTCGCCCTCTGGGCGCCGGGCGCATGGCTTGCGGTCACCTCAGGTGTCGACAGCGAGCTGGTCAGGGTCGGCTCGCAGGCTGCACTCGTCCCCGTGTGGTTCCTTGCCACCTACGTCGTCGTCGTGGCGATGGCGCCGATCACTCTCTGGATGTGGGAGAGGATCGGGCTTGGTGCCTTCTTCGTTTTCGCCGGCGCGGCGGCCGCAGTCGATGTTGCCTACATCGGCTATGACGTCGACCCGGTTCGCTGGCTGAACTACCTCTTCGTCTGGAACGCGGTCCACATCCTCGGATACGCATGGGCCGATGGAAGGGTCCGTGACTTGCCCCACCGGGCATCGATCGCCATCGGCGGGTTCATCTCCCTGGCCGCGTTGATCGTCTTCGGACCGTATCCGGTTTCGATGGTCGGCTTTGCCGGCGAGGCCATCACCAACTCCAACCCGCCCAAGGTCACCCTGGTCGCCCTTGCCGTCTTCCAGTTCGGCCTGGCGATGCTGTTCGAGGGCCCGGCACGGCGCTGGCTCGATCGGATCAAGGTGTGGACCCGGGTGGTCGCAGTCAACGGCTCGATCATGACGATCTACCTCTGGCATCTCACCGCGATGGTGGCCGTAGTTGGTGTCCTGTTGCTGTTCGACGGTCTTGGCCTCGGTTTTGAGGTAGGGACGTGGCAGTGGTGGCTGACCCGACCGCTTTGGCTGGCCTTCATGTCGGTCGTGCTTCTCCCGTTCATGGTCGCCTTCGGCAAATTCGAACGTCCCCGCACCGACAACCGACCGGCCCCTCCGGTGTGGAAGCCTTTGCTGGCGGCGCTGGCGGTATGCGCGGGCCTCGGAATGCTCGCCTCGGGAGGGATCGCCGACGCCGACGGACTCAACATCGTTGCCCTCCTCCTCCCCCTCGCCGGGGTCGTGGCCGGCGGGGTTATCGGAGCCGGTCGTTGGGAGAGAAAACAGCAGGAGTCGGAGAAGACGCCTGTCTAAGGTTTCATCCTTGGACTTCACCCTCCGCACTGCGCAAGCTGACGACATCGAGCTGCTCAAAGAAGCTCTGTACATCTCCGTCGTCTGGGACGAGGAGGAGCCATCGTCCTTCGAACAGGTGGTCGGTCATCCCGAATTGGCGCAGTATTGGGAGAACTGGGGCAGGCCGGGAGACCTCGGCGTTGTCGCCGAACGTGACGGCCAGTACCTGGGAGCGGCCTTCGGGCGACTGTTCACCGAAGACCGGCCCTCGTATGGGTTCGTCGACGAGCAGACCCCTGAAGTTGGAATCGGGATCATTGCCGGGTCGGCCGCGACGAGAACAGCGCGCAGATGGTGAAGGTTTTGATCTAGTACGGTTCCGCAGAGGAGGAAGCCACCCATGTCGTCAATAACCAAGACGATCCGACTTTCCGGCCAGGCCGACGGGTCGATCGAAGACGCGGTACGCACCGTCCTGGCGCGCGCTGCGAGCACTATCAGCGATATCCAGAAATTCGAGATCGTCAAGGTCGGCGGCAAGGTTGACAACTCCGGAGCCCCCGCCCTGTTCACAGTGACCCTCGACATCACGTTCGGGATCAAAGACACAGTCGAACACGAGTGACGGTCGGAGCTTGACAAAGCACCTGATGGGGGTGGTGGAGGCCACCGCGGTTTCGATTGCCCTGATCTGGCGCGCCGCCGGCCCCGAACCTGTCGAGGAGCCCACCTGAACGTTGCCCCTCCCCCGCGCAATCTGGGGAACGGGATCTATCAGATCCCGGCTCCCCTGCCTTTCAAGTCGCCCCCGTTCGTCAACACCTACGCGGTCGAGTCAGGCGACGGATTGCTGCTCCTGGACTGCGGGACCGATTGGAAACCGGGACGGGACGCAATTCGCGACGGCTTTGCGGCACTGGGGCTCGCCGAGGACGCAGTACACACCCTGGTGGTCTCCCATCTCCACCTCGACCATGTCGGGATGTCGAAGCGGCTCGTCGACGAGTGGGGTTGTGAGTTCGTGATGCACCAACGTGCCGAGAAGCTGGTCGACTCCTACAACGACACTCCCGGCTTCGTCCAAAAGCTGCGCCAGATCGGGCACAGCCACGGTGTGCCCGGCTCGATCCTGGATGCGATCTCCGATTTCAGCCGGGCAGACTACATGCCGGAGATATACAAGCCGACTCGCACTGTCGTCGACGGCGAAGGCCTGTACCTCGGCGGCGGCAGGGCCCTCACCGTGATCCATACCCCGGGCCACGAGCCCTCACACATCTGCCTCCGCGACACCAAGACCGGCGTCACTTTCAGCGGCGACCATGTCCTCCCCCGGATCACCCCGGTGATCATGTACGACCGGGTGCTCGACGACCCCCTCGGCGAATACATGAACTCTCTGCAAAAGCTGGTAGAGATGGACATTGGCGTCACTTATCCAGCCCACGGGACCATTGTCGACCAGGGCGACGAGCGGGCCCGCCAGATTCTGTTGCACCACGATCGCCGGCTTCTCGACATGGCCGAACTGGTCCGTGAGGCTGACACCACCGCATGGGAGGTGATGGTCGGCTCGTTCCGTCCCAACCTGGACCCGCTCCAGATGCGGCTCGCGTTTCTCGAGACGGTCTCGCACCTCGAGCACCTCCGCCTCTCGGGACGCATCAAATACGTGCAGCGGGACCAGGTGACGGTCTACACCGGTTAACCAATCCAGGCGACGACGGCGGCTCCTGCGGCAAAGGCCAGGAGCCAGCTCGCCAGCGACCCGACCAGGACATATTCGGGTGCGATCTGCTTCGGCTCCGACGAGATCTCGGGGAAACGGAGGATGCTCTTCGCTGCGACCACGATTCCAGCCGCAGCAGCCTGGCCGGATAGGACCAGCACATAGACCAGCAGGCGTTCGAGGATCCCGATCCAGCGGCCCGCCCGATTGGTGTCTTTGGGAATCTCAACCCGGACCAGGCGGAGCACCAGGCGCACCACCCAATTCGCCGGGACCGTGAGCAGCACGGCGATCGCGGTCACGACAACAGCCTCGGTCAATCGAGTGCCCCCGGCCGGTATCCGAGCACGGCGAGGATGCCGTGGTTTTGCAGCCTCCGGCTCACCGAACTCTGGCTCAGGCCAACCTGTCTCGAGATGCCGGTCTGGTTCGTGCCTTGGATGTGGATGCGGGCAATCTCGAAGTCGACTTCGTCCCAGGCGGCGGTGATATGGTCTCGAGCGACGAGATAGGCGTTGAACAGGTCTTCGCGGCCGTCGCCCGTCTTCACCAGGGTCCGCACCGAGCGCGGTACTGCGTTCGACGACTCCGACTTCTTCACCTGATCGATTGCCTCACGGGCCCGCCACCAGCAGGGCCCGTCCTGGCCGAATGGCGGATCCTGCGGCACCAGGTCGAGGGTTCCCCATCCGATCCCGATCCGGACATCGACGGTGGGCTGCAATGCCAGGCGGATCTGGAGAGTGGCCGAGATCGCCGCCGGAACATCGTGGAAGAGGCCCTGGAACTCGTCACCGATGGTCATCCGCAGGGGTTGCACTGCCGGAGCCACCGTGTTTCCCCGGATCATCGCTTCGTCGAGACAGTGCTGGAGTTCTTCACGGTCCCCAGAATGCCGGGAGGCTATGACATCCCCGACCAAAGCTGCATAGGACTTATGCGTCATAGAAGCAAGTATACCGAACTTGCGCTCAGAGCGCAAGAATTGCACTTATGCGTCTTCCAGCACCACCGCCACGGCGAACTCCCCGACCTCGTAGTCAACCCCGGTTCCCCGTGCCGCCTCGAGCAGGTCTCCCTCCGCGGCCTGCAGTGCGCCGATGTCCTCCCGGGACGCCGTGACTTGAAGGGAGGCGACCCCGGTGCGCATCGAGGTCCTGGCTTCCGACTTGGCCCTGCGCACCGCAGTGAGGACATCGCTCGTCGCCGCCAGCACCCGCGCGTCGCCGGTGAGCCCGGCAAACTCCTCAGGGGAAGGCCAGTGAGCGCGGTGAACCGAGCCCTCCCGCCACCACGACCAGACCTCTTCGGTGACAAAAGGCAGGAATGGCGCGAACAGCCGGAGATAGACACTCAACGAGAGCTGCAGTGCGGCGTGCGCCGAGGCGGTATCCCCGCCTTCGCCGTAGGCACGGCCCTTGACCAGCTCCAGGTAGTCGTCGGTCCACGGCCAGAAGGAGGACTCCGCAACTTCGAGGGCACGGGCGTAGTCGAACTTCTCGAAGGCGGCTGTCGCCCGGTCCACGACGTCGCTGAGCCCGGCAAGCATCGAGCGGTCGATCGGCTCCGTGATTGCTACGGGGTCGGCATCGTCTCCGAATCCGAGGACAAACCGGGAGGCGTTGAGGATTTTCACGGCAAGTCGCCGACCGATCTTCATCACCCCGAAGTCGACGGCAGTGTCGGTGCCGGGCCGGCCGTTGCATGCCCAGTAGCGCACCGCCTCCGACCCGTACTCTTCGATCAGGGGGATCGGGGTGACCACGTTGCCGATCGACTTGGACATCTTCTTGCGGTCGGGGTCGAGGATCCAGCCGTTGATGGTGGCGTGGTTCCAGGGCAGTTGATCGTGCTCGTAATACGACCGGAGCAAGGTGGAGAACAACCAGGTCCTGATGATCTCGGGACCCTGCGGCCGGATGTCCATGGGAAAGACCCGTGCGAACAGATCCGGGTCGTCGTCCCAGTGGCCGGCGATCTGCGGTGTCAGCGAGGATGTCGCCCAGGTGTCCATGATGTCGCGATCACCGAGGAAACCACCGGGCTGGCCCCGCTGCTCCTCGCTGAATCCCGACGGCGCCTGCGAGGTGGGGTCGACCGGCAGCGAGTTCTCGTCGGGGACGATGACCCGGTCGTAGTCGGGAATGCCCTGGTCATCGAGGTGGTACCACACCGGGATCGGCACTCCAAAGAATCTCTGACGGGAGATCAACCAGTCCCCGTTCAGGCCCTCGACCCAGTGCTTGAAGCGGACTCCCATGAAATCGGGCACCCAGTCGAGACGCTCACCAAGCTCGAGGAGCTGCTTGCGCAGATCGTCCTCGCGGCCACCATTGCGGATGTACCACTGGCGGCTGGAGACGATCTCAAGGGGACGGTCGCCTTTCTCGTAGAACTTGACCGGGTGGCTCACCTGCTTGAGCTCGCCTTCGAGGTCGCCTGACTCCTCGAGAAGGCCAGCCATGGCCTTGCGCACCTGGTTCGGGTAGAGGCCGGCGATCTGTTCGTAGACCGCCCTTCCTGCTTCGGTCTCGATCCATTCCGGGACTTCGGCCTGGAAGCGTCCGTTCTGTTGGATCACGGCCCGTGTCGGCAGGTCGAGTTCCCGCCACCAGGTGACATCTGTCGTGTCTCCCCAGGTACAGATCATTGCAATACCGCTCCCCTTGTCGGGCTCGGCAAGCTCATGGGCAACAACCGGCAACTCGACGCCGAACAGCGGCGAAGTGACCGTGGAGCCGAACAAACCCTGGTAGCGGTCGTCGTCGGGGTGGGCAACGAGGGCCACACAGGAACAGACGAGCTCGGGGCGGGTGGTCTCGATGAACACCTTCTCCCCGTCGGGGCGGTGGAAAGCAACCCGGTGATAGGTGCCGGGCCTCTCCCTGTCCTCCAGCTCCGCCTGGGCCACCGCAGTCTTGAAGTCGACATCCCACAGAACCGGGGCATCCTGGGTGTATGCCTCGCCCCGCTCGAGGTTGGCGAGGAAAGCCTTCTGGCTGGTCCGCTGGCTGTGATCGTCGATCGTGGCGTAGCTCTGGGTCCAGTCGACCGAGAGCCCGAGGGTCCGCCACAGGTGCTCGAACACTTTCTCGTCCTCTTCGGTGAGGCCGTGGCAGAGGGCGATGAAGTTGCGCCGGCTTATCGAAATCGGCGGTTCAGGCGGTTCCGCAGGCGCAGCGAAGTCGGGGTCGTAGGAAAGCGAGGGATCACAACGCACCCCGAAGAAGTTCTGCACCCTTCGCTCGGTGGGCAGGCCGTTGTCGTCCCATCCCATCGGGTAGAAGACCTCTTTGCCTGCCATCCGCTGGTAGCGGGCGACTGAGTCGGTCTGGACATATCCGAAGACAGACCCCATGTGCAGCGACCCCGACACCGTCGGCGGCGGGGTGTCGATGGCGAAGATCTCATCGCGTGTCTTGGAACGGTCGAAGCGGAAGGTGCCGTCTGACTCCCAGTGGGAATCCCACTTTCCTTCGAGGCCTTCCAGACCTGGCTTTTCGGGTATGTTTCGGGTCATTGAAGGGTCAAGGGTAACGGTCTTCCCGGCCGGATCGGTATCCCATCATTTGGTTACCCGTCGGGTTTGGGTTACTGTGTCGTTTCACATGACCGCCCTGTTTGTCTCGCTGCATCATCACCACCCCTCGCGGGTCGGTTGATGCTGCTCTGAACCACAAACAGACATAAAGCACACGCCGACCGGGATGGTCGGCATTTTTGTTTCTGCTGGCCAATCCCTTCCTCGAAAGGCCACGAAATGAGCAGCAACGACCAGATCCACCTCGCAGTCCCCAAGGGGCGCATCCAGCAAGGCGTCTTCGCCCTGCTCGCCGACGCCGGCATGGAGCTGCAGGCGGGCAACCGCGGCTACCGGCCGACGCTGTCGATCCCGGGATATGAGGTGAAGCTGCTCAAGCCGCAGAACATTGTCGAGATGTTGATGGCTGGATCGCGGGACATCGGTTTTGCGGGGGCCGACTGGGTCTCCGAGCTCGACGGGGACTTGATCGAGCTGCTCGACACCGGGCTCGACCCGGTGCGGATCGTCGCCGCGGCTCCCTCCGAGTTGCTCGAGTCCGGCAAGCTCCCCCTGCGTCAGATGGTGGTCGCCAGCGAGTACGAGCAGTTGACCAAACGCTGGATCGAGCGGAACGATCTGGACGCAGTGTTTCTGCGCTCCTACGGAGCCACCGAAGTTTTCCCACCCGAGGACGCCGATGTGATCATCGACAACACAGCCACCGGATCGACCCTGGCCTCCAACGGGCTGGAGGTAATCGACGAGCTGATGCAGTCGTCCACCCGCCTCTACGCAAGCAAAGGCGCCCTCGACCGCCCCGGTGCCAAGACCCGGATCGAGAGCCTCATCATCTCGTTGAAATCGGTGCTCGACGCCCGGACCCGGGCCATGATCGAGCTCAACGTCCCCAACGAGTTCCTTGAAGCCGTCATCGAGATCCTTCCCAGAATGAGGGAGCCCACAGTCGCCCCCCTGCACGGCGATCAAGGGATGGCGGTCAAGGCTGCAGTCCCCCGGCTGGCACTCCCCGACCTCATCCCCCTCCTCAAGGAGCGTGGCGCCACTGACATCGTCGTCAGCCGCCTGGAGCAGATCGTCCCATGATCGAGCCGTACCAACCCCCCGCCGTCGGCAACGACATCGACCTCGACCTCTCCCGAAACGAGGGCAGGCCGGTCGATCCCGAACTGCACGCCAGGGTGGCCACCACGGCAGGTATTGCTCACCGCTACCCGGACACGTCGGAACTGCGCGACGCCATTGCCGAACTGCGCGGGGTGAATCCGGAGAGGGTCCTGATCACTGCCGGAGGTGACGACGCCCTCTTCCGCAGCTGCGCAGCCCTCATCATGGCCGGGACCCGGGTGGTGACCACAACTCCCACCTTCGAGATGGTGACACGCTACTCCGGCCTCCACCAGCCCGACCTGGTCGAAGTGCCGTGGAAGGACGAGCGCTTTCCTCTCGGAGCGGTAACCACCGCCGGAGCTGAAGGAGCGGTGTGCATCGTGGTCTCTCCGAACAATCCGACAGGTGAGGTGATCGACGCCGCCGACCTGACCGTTCTGGCCGCTGCCTTCGAGTTCGTTGTGCTCGACGGGGCCTACACCGAGTTCGCCGATGTCGACCTCACGGCCACCGCCCTCTCCCTCGCCAACGTGTTGATGATCCGCACCCTGTCCAAGGCCTGGGGCCTGGCCGGGCTCCGGGTCGGATACCTGCTCGGCGAGCCGACCACGGTCAAACGGATTGCCGCCTACGGGAACCCGTACCCGGTCGCGCGGATCTCCCTGGCCGTCGCCGCCGAGCGCATCCGCTCCAACGACGGTGTCGACGCCTATGTGGCCGAAGTGAAACGGGAACGGAGCGATCTGACCGGGTTCCTCCAGAGCAGGGGCCTCTTGCCGATTCCATCCCGGGCCAACTTCGTCTACTTCGACGATGCGGACCCACAACGGATTGCCGCAGAGCTTGCCGCCGCCGGGATCGCCATACGTACCTTCCCGGAACGGAGCGGCCTCGAAGAGGCAGTCCGGGTCACGCTTCCGGGCGACGCCGATGAATACGACCGACTTGTCGATGCACTGGCTTCGGCACTCAAAACGAAAGCGATGGAGTTGAACCCATGAGCAGGAGACAAAAACTGAGCCGCAAGACCCTGGAGGTCGAGATCACTGGAACTCTCGACCTCGACGGGACCGGGACATCGAAGGTTGACACCGGGCTCGGGTTCCTCGACCACATGCTCGCCGCCCTGTCGAAGCACTCCGGCATCGATCTCGAGATCACGGCGCGGGGTGACACCGGAGTCGACGACCACCACACCGTTGAAGACTGTGCCATCACCATCGCTGAAGCCTTCGACCGTGCCCTCGGCGACCGGGCGGGAATTGTCCGTTTCGGCAGCGCTTATGCGCCTCTAGACGAGACGCTGGCCCGTGCCGTGGTCGACCTCTCGGGACGCGGGTGGCCCGAGGTGAGCCTCGACTTCACACGGGAAAGGATCGGCGATGTCGCCACCGAGAACATCACTCACTTCTTCCGCTCGCTCGCCATCAGCGGGCGCATGGCCCTGCACGTCGACGTGCTCCGCGGCGACAACGACCACCACAAGGCGGAGGCATCGTTCAAGGCAACCGCACTTGCCCTCCGCATGGCTATCGCCAGGAGCGGGGCCGGCGGGGTGCCCAGCACAAAGGGAGTCCTGTGACAGGCCGGAATGTGATTATTCCCACCGGCACGGCAAACCTGGCCTCGGTGCTGGCTGCCTTCCGCAGGCTTGGCGTCGATCTCTCACCGGCGCAGACGGCTGACCAAGTGGACGCCGCCGACAGGGTGGTTCTCCCCGGGGTGGGCACGTTCGGCGCAGCAGCGGATCGACTCGACGAATTTGGCCTTACCGACGTCCTCCGCGGTCGGGTTGCCGCGGGGCTGCCGACCCTTGCGGTCTGCGTCGGGATGCAATTCCTCGCCTCGTCCAGCGAAGAGTCTCCAGGTGCCGCCGGCCTCGGAGCGGTCGAGGGGTCGATTTCCCGTTTCGACGAAGACCTGATCGTCCCCCAGCTTGCCTGGAGTCAGGTGATGCCGGATCCGGCTTCGCGCCTCGTCGAGCCGGGATGGGCATATTTTGCCAATTCCTACAGGCTGACAGAAGCACCGGACGGCTGGGCAAGCTCCACCGCAACCTACGGGAAGCCGTTTGTGGCGGCCCTGGAGCGCGACGGTGTACTCGCCTGTCAGTTTCATCCGGAGTTGTCCGGCCAGTGGGGGTCCGACCTCCTGCGACGGTGGCTCGATGCCACCGGGGACGCGGCGTGAGGCCGGTCACCAGGGTGGTCCCCTGTCTCGACATCCGCGACGGGCGAATCGTCAAAGGCGTCAAGTTCCAGAACCTGACCGACATGGGCGACCCGGCAACCCGCGCTGAGCTCTATCAGGACCAGGGGGCCGACGAAATCGTGCTCCTCGACGTCTCTGCCACTCCCGAGGGTCGCGCCCACAGCCTGGCTACGGTGCGCCGGGTTCGGGACCGTCTCTCCATCCCGCTCACCGTCGGCGGAGGTGTGCGGACAGGCGATGACGCAGCGCGGCTGCTCGACGCCGGCGCGGACAAGGTCGGGATCAACACTGCGGCTGTTGCCCGCCCCGGGCTGATCAACGAGATGGCGGACCGTTTCGGCTCGCAGTGCACCGTGCTCGCAATCGATGCCGCCCGCAACGATGCGGGCTGGTCGGTGGTGGTGCGCAGCGGGACCGAGTCCACTCCTCTGGGTGCAGCCGCCTGGGCGGCCACGGCCACCGAGTCGGGAGCCGGCGAGATCCTGCTCACCAGCTGGGACCGCGACGGGACCAACCTCGGCTACGACCTCGAACTGGTCTCGGCGGTTTCCAGCCGGGTCACGGTGCCGGTGATCGCCTCCGGTGGAGCGGCAGATTCGTCCGACCTGATCGACGGGGTGAACGCCGGCGCATCTGCGGTCTTGGTCGCTTCGATGCTCCACACCAACCGGACCACCGTCGACCGGATCAAAACTGAGATGCTCGAAGGCGGGATCGAGGTGCGGCCATGTTGATCCCGTCAATCGATATCGTCGACGGCAGGGCAGTACAGCTGATCGGCGGCGAAGAGGAGCGTATCGATGGTGGCAACCCCTTCGCCTGGCTGGAGCGTCTTTCCAGGTGCGGCGAGGTGGCGGTTGTTGACATCGATGCCGCCCGCGGCGACGGCGACAACGCCACACTCATCTCCGAGATGTGCCGCCTCGCCGATATCCGGGTTGGTGGGGGCATCAGAGATCTGGATACTGCTCGTGACTGGCTCGACCGTGGCGCCGCCCGCGTGGTGATCGGCACCGCCGCCGAGCCGGAGCTGCTCTCGGCACTGCCCCGCGACCGGGTCATCGCTGCCATCGACTCCCGCCACAGCTCGGTGCTCTCCCACGGCTGGCGCCAGGACACGGGTGACAGCCTGCTCGACCGCGTCACCCAACTTGGCCCGCACTGTGGCGGGATCCTGGTCACCTTCGTCGAGCTCGAGGGTCGTCTCGGCGGCACCGACCTAACCCGGGCCCGGTCGGTCGTTGAAGCCGCTCCGGGCACGAGGATCACCGTCGCCGGGGGAATCACCACGGCTGCGGAGATCGCCGCACTTGACGAGATCGGAGCCGACGCCCAGGTGGGCATGGCCCTGTACGCCGGGGAGCTCGGTCTTGCCGAATCCCTGACCGCTCCGATGCGCTCGGACCGGCGCGATGATCTCTGGCCGACGGTCGTCGTCGACGAAGCCGGAACTGCCCTCGGCCTCGTCTACTCCAGCCTCGACAGCGTCGCTGCCACCCTCGAATCCGGAGCCGGCGTCTACCAGAGCCGCAAGCGCGGGCTATGGGAGAAGGGCGCGACTTCGGGAGCTGGCCAGAAAGTTGTCAAGATCGACCTCGACTGTGACCGCGATACCCTCCGCTTCACTGTTCGGCAGTCACCCCCGGGCTTCTGTCACACCGGGTCGATGTCGTGCTGGGGCGAGGACCGCGGGCTGAGCAGGCTGGGACGACGTCTTGCCGCTCTCGCCGCCGACCCGCCCGATGCTTCCAATACCGCGAAACTGTTGGAAGATCCGGTCCTGCTGGCGGCGAAGCTGACCGAGGAGTCCGGGGAACTGGCTCGGGCATCTTCTCCCGAAGATGTAGTCCACGAGGCGGCTGACCTCATCTACTTCGCCCTGGTCAAGGCGGCATCGGCGGGTGTGGGCGTGAGCCAGATCGAAGCCGAGCTCGACCTTCGGGAGCGCCGGGTCACCCGCCGTCCCATGGAGAGGAGCGGCCAATGAGCGGCCCGCTACCGGTGAAGGCGGCGACCGATGTCATCCGTGAGCACCGCTCACCGGTGTCCGGGGAGATCCTGGGGCAGGCGGCGGATATCGTCGAAACCGTCCGCTCCGAAGGCGAAGACGCCCTCCGCCGCTACTCGGAGGGCTTCGGGGACATCGGAGAAGGCCAGGCAATAGTCCTCGACCGATCCGCCTTGCGGGGCGCTGTCGACGACATCGACGGTGAGACCGGCGACCTGCTGGAACGCATTGCAGACCGGGTGCGAAATTTCGCCACGGCCCAGCTCGGTGCCCTGGTGGCAATCGACGTCGCTGTTGACGGCGGCCGGGCCGGCCACAGCCTCAACCCGGTTCGCAGCGTCGGGGCATACGCCCCGGGGGGAAGGCACCCGCTCCCCTCGTCGGTGCTGATGACGGTCATCCCGGCCCGGGTCGCTGGGGTGGAACAGGTCTGGGTGGCTTCACCGAGGCCAACACCGGTCACCCTCGCCGCGGCGGGAATCGCCGGTGCCGATGGGCTGATCACAATTGGTGGGGCCCAGGCGATTGCGGCGCTCGCCTTCGGGACCGTCTCGCCGGCCTGCGACATGGTGGTCGGGCCGGGTAATGCCTGGGTGACCGCGGCCAAGAAGCACCTCTACGGCGAGATCGGGATCGACGGGCTCGCCGGCCCGTCGGAGATCGTCGTCATCGCCGATCGCGACGCCGACCCGGCCCTGGTCGCCGCCGACCTCCTCGCCCAGGCCGAGCACGACCCGTCGGCCCAGCCGATGCTGATTGCGACCGATGCCGCACTTCTCGATGCGGTCCAGCTCGAACTGACTCAACAGCTCGAAGACCTTCCCACTGCTTCTGTGGCACGGTCCGCCCTCTCCCGAGGGTTTGCGGTGGCGGTCGATTCGGTCGATGACGCAGCCTCCATCTCGGAGCACCTCGCCCCCGAGCATCTCGCCCTCCATGTGGCCGATCCCGAAGAGGTATCGAGACAGCTCACCGCGTACGGGTCGCTGTTCATCGGAGATGCCAGCGCCGAAGCGCTCGCTGACTACGGAGTAGGCCCCAACCACGTCCTCCCCACCGGTGGTGGAGCGAGGTTCCAGTCCGGGCTTTCAGTGTTCACTTTCCTCCGCACCCCGACCTGGCTCCGCATCGACAACGCCAGCACCACCGCGTCCGACGCCGCCCTCCTCGCCCGCCTGGAGGGCCTCGAAGCCCACGCCCGCGCCGCGCTCAGGCGAAGCGACGTGTTCAGAACCGTTCTGTGAGTGTCCAGACACACTGGATGTGGGTGGTCTCAACTGGTGAGCGCGACGTTGTGACCTGAAGGAGGGTTATGGGACGTCCGAAGACACCGTGGGATCAGGCGTCTTGGGCCAGCAGATGCACGACGGACCGAAGGTTCGAACCACCTTCGCTTAGCTACATATTCCTTCGGTATTGACCGCCGACTGCGTAGAGGGCGTTGCTCATCTGGCCCAGGGATGCCGTCTTGGAGGTTTCCATAAGCTGTTCGAAGAGGTTCTCGCCGCCGACCGCCGCCGACTGGAGATGACGCAGTGACTGCTCCGACACCTCGCTGTTGCGGTCCTGGACGGCGCGCAGGTTGGAGATCTGGCGTTTCCTGGCCTCGTCGGTGGAACGGATCAGCTCGGTGGGAATGACAAACGGCGAACCCTCCTTGGAGAGGAACGTGTTGACCCCGACGATCGGGTACTCCCCCGACTCCTTCTGCCGCTCGTAATAGAGCGACTCATCCTGGATCTTGGTCCGCTGGTACTGGCGCTCCATCGCCCCCAGCACCCCACCGCGGCTGTTGAGCCGGTCGAACTCCAACAGCACCGCCTCCTCCACGAGGTCGGTCAGCTCCTCGATGATGAAAGACCCCTGCAACGGGTTCTCGTTCTTCGCCAACCCCAGTTCCCGGTTGATGATCAGCTGGATTGCCATCGCCCGCCGCACCGACTCCTCCGTGGGAGTGGTGATCGCCTCGTCGTAGGCATTGGTGTGCAAGGAGTTGCAGTTGTCGTAGATCGCATACAGCGCCTGGAGGGTGGTTCTGATGTCGTTGAAGCTGATCTCCTGGGCATGAAGCGACCGCCCTGAAGTCTGGATGTGGTACTTCAGCTTCTGGGAACGCTCGTTGCCCCCGTACTTGTGTTTGATCGCCTTCGACCAGATCCGCCTCGCCACCCGGCCGATCACCGCATACTCGGCGTCGATCCCGTTGGAGAAAAAGAAGCTGAGGTTGGGGGCGAAGTCGTCGATGTCCATCCCCCGCTCCAGGTAGTACTCGACGAAGGTGAACCCGTTGGCCAGGGTGAAGGCGAGCTGGGTGATCGGGTTGGCCCCGGCCTCGGCCATGTGATATCCGCTGATCGACACCGAGTAGAAGTTGCGGACGTCGTGGTCGACGAAGTACTGCTGGATGTCGCCCATCATCCGCAAGGCGAACTCGGTGGAGAAGATGCAGGTGTTCTGCGCCTGGTCCTCTTTCAGGATGTCAGCCTGCACCGTCCCTCGAACCCGGGACATCGTCTCGGACTTCAAGGCCTCGTAGGCATCGGCGGGGAGAACCTGGTCGCCGGTCACTCCGAGCAGCATCAGCCCCAGTCCGTCGTGGCCCGGCGGCAACTCGCCGTAATATTGAGGCCGGGGGCGATCGCCGTAGATCTCGGCGATCTTCGCCTCCACCTCGCCGGCAAGCCCGTTGTCGGCGATGTATTTCTCACACGACTGGTCGATGGCGGCGTTCATGAAGAAGGCGAGGATCATCGGTGCCGGCCCGTTGATCGTCATCGACACCGAAGTCGCAGGGTCGCTCAGGTCGAATCCCGAGTACAGCTTCTTCGCGTCGTCGAGGGTGGCAATCGAAACCCCCGAGTTGCCCACCTTCCCATAGATATCGGGACGCTCGTGGGGGTCTTCGCCGTAGAGGGTCACCGAGTCGAAGGCGGTGGAGAGGCGGATGGCAGGCTGGTCGGCTGCGAGGTAGTGGAAGCGGCGGTTGGTCTGCTCGGGCGGCCCCTCGCCGGCGAACATCCGGGTCGGATCCTCCAACTCGCGTTTGAACGGGAAGACCCCTGCGGTGTAAGGGAACTCACCGGGCACGTTCTCCTGAAGCAACCACTTGAGCCGGTCGCCCCACGACCGGTAGCGGGGCATCGCAACCTTGGGGACGCGAGTGTGGCTCAGGGTCTCACGGTGTAGCGGGACCTTGATCTCCCTTCCCCTGACGTGATAGACGAACTCCTCGCCGGCGTACTCGGCAACCAGGCCGTCCCAGCGTTCCAGTGCCTTCCGGTTCTCCACGTCGAGCGCCTCTTCTGCAGCGGCGATCACACTCTCTTCGAGATGCTCTTTCGCCGCTTCCAACCGGTAGAGGTGCTCCGCGGCGTCAGCCTGTTTGTCCACCCACTCGTCGTAGCGCCCGATCTCCTCTTCGATCTCGGCAAGGTAACGCGCCCGGTTCGGGGGCACCACATGATGTTTCGCCGCGTCGGATACGTTGAGGTCGATCGAAGACTCCAGGCCGAGGCGATCGGTGAGAGCCAGATAGAAGCGGTTGGTGCCCGGGTCGTTGAAGTCGGAGGCGACGGTGAGATGGATGGGAAGCGCATCGTCGGGGCCGTCGAAGGTGAGGTGGTTGCGCCGGTATTGCTTGCGGACGTCGCGGAGGGCGTCGTCGGCACCCTGCTTGTCGGCCTTGTTGATCGAGACCAGATCGGCGAAGTCGAGCATGTCGATCTTCTCCAGCTGCGTCGCCGCCCCATACTCGGGTGTCATCACGTAGAGGCTGTGGTCGGAGAGGTCGACGATCTCGGTGTCGGACTGACCGATGCCCGACGTCTCCAGCAGCACCAGGTCGTAACCGGAGGCTTTAACGACATCCACCGCTGCAGAAACGTAAGGCGACAGCGCAAGGTTGGGCTGTCGCGTCGCCAGCGACCTCATGTAACCCCGGGGATGGGGCAGCGAGTTCATCCTTATCCGGTCCCCGAGCAAGGCGCCTCCCGACTTTCGCTTCGAGGGGTCGACTGAGATCACGGCGACAGTCAGCCCCTCGAAGTCGGCGAGCAGCCGGCGCACCAGCTCGTCGACCAAACTCGACTTCCCGGAGCCGCCGGTTCCGGTGATCCCGACCACGGGTGCGCTCGAATTGGCGGCGCGCTGGGAGATCTCCTCGAAGACGTCGGTGTACTTGTCGGGATAGTTCTCCGCAGCTGAGATCAGCCGGCCCACCACATCGCGGTTCTCGACGCTGAGCCGTTCGATGTCGAGACCGTCGAGCTCGCCCAACGGGAAATCCGACTTGATGATCATGTCGGCGACCATCCCGGTCAGCCCCATCTGGCGTCCGTCGTCGGGTGAGTAGATCCTGGTCACCCCGTATTCGGCAAGCGCTTCGCCTTCCTCGGGGAGGATGGTCCCCCCTCCCCCTCCGAAGAGGCGGATGTGGGTTGCGTCGCGCTCGACGAGGAGGTCCCACATGTAGCGGAAGAACTCGTTGTGACCGCCCTGGTAGGAGGTGACGGCGATGGCGTGGACATCTTCTTCGATGGCGGTTTCGACGATGTCGAGCCCGGTCCGGTTGTGGCCGAGGTGGATGACCTCCGCACCTGACGCCTGGAGGATGCGTCGGAAGATGTTTATCGAGGCGTCATGGCCGTCGAAGAGCGTGGTGGCGGTGACAAACCGAACATTGTTCGTGGGCTTGGCTTGATCCAACAAAGAGCTTTCCATCGACACTGTCATTTTACGCGATAAAATACTTTGATGTCAAAGTATTCTTCAGTTTGATGAGCGACACCACAGCCCTCGACGACCCCATCGCCGAAGCCACCCGGCAGTGGGAGACACATGGCTGGAACGAAGCAGCACCGGGAATGGCCGCGGTCACCACGATCACCAGAGTCAACCGGATCCTCGTCGCACGGATCGAAACCGCTCTCGCCCCGCTCGGACTCTCCTTCGCCCGTTTCGAGATCCTGCGCCTTCTCGGCTTCGCCCGGGAACGCCGGCTTCCAATGGGCAAGATCGGCGACCGCCTTCAGGTTCACCCCGCCTCGGTGACCAGCGCCGTCAATCGATTGGAGCGGGACGGACTGATCCGACGACAGGCGGCATCACACGACAACCGCATCGTCCTCGCCGGTTTGCTCTCCGCCGGTGAGACGGTTCTGGAGGATGCAACACGCCGGATCAACCTAGTGTTTACCGCCCTCGAACTCGATGCTGACGACCTGGAGCGGGTGGTCGCCACTCTCAGTGCGATCCGGTCGACCTGAACCACCCAGTTTCTTGACACACTTGGGGTAAAATTGAGCTAGATTATGCGACGGGATGGCTATATACGAAGGCAGATTGCAAGGGGAGACACTGGACCTCAGCCATGTTGTCCTGCGTCTCGACGACGACAAGCGGCTCCGCATCTTCGCCGGGCCGGTCGCAGTAGGGTCATGGCCGATGAGCCGTGTCACCGCGGAGCGGACCTCGATCTACAGGTTCTCGCTCGACATCGACGGGGAGATGTTCGAATTCTTCCCCGAAGACCCCCTTGGTTTCTCCGAGGCGATTGGCGCAGTCATCGACCTGACCCGGACCTCGAGGTTCAGCCTCAAAGAGGCAATCGAGCGAACCCGCTGACCCCAGGGGCGGCGACATCATGATCCGCAGGGTCATCTTCGGTGGTGCTGTGGGTGCCTTTGCCGTGGTCAGCGTCGAACTCCTCTACGCAATCCTCCGTCGCACTCCGAAACAGGAGGAATTCGATCCGTCGGCAACCTTCGGCGATACAGCCAACCCCTCGATACGGGTGGCTGTGCTCGGCGACTCCACTGTCACCGCCCCCGGGGTCGGTGGCCCCGACGAGATCTGGATCAGCCGCATCTGTCGCCGGTTGGCGGACACGCACCGGGTCGAGTTGAAGTCGTATGCAAGCGGCGGTTCGATGGCCCACAACCTCGTCGCCGAACAGCTCGAGCCGGCACTCGCCTTCGAGCCCGACCTCGTGATCATCTCCGTGGGTGCGAACGACGCTCTCAAAGGTGTCACTGCCGGGGTCTTCGAAACCAATCTGGAGATCCTGGTAGCCGCTTTCACCGGGGCAGGCGCAACTGTCATCCAGAGTGGAGTCGGTGACCTCGGAACGATTCCTAGGCTACTCCCCCCGCTCCACCACCTCCTCTCCCGGCGTGCACTCCGGTTCAACGCCGTCCACGAACGGGTGGCGGAACGTCACGGGTCATCGGTGGTCCCGCAACGGGAGAGCCCGATGGAGTTATGGCGCGACGATCGGGGGATGTGGTCGGCCGACCTGTTCCACGTCAGCGCTCGGGGCCACGAGGTCTGGGGCGATCTCGGCTGGAAGACCGTGGCGCGAGCCCTGGAGCTCAGTGACGCTTGATCGGGGCACCGCCCTGGCCAGGTTCGCCCGGGCGTCAGTTGCCTCGCTGGGAACTACCCGGGAGTCGGTAAGCCCTCACCTGGTCCCGGTCACCTTCGCCGTCGAGGCCGAAACCGTCTATTCGGCGGTCGACCGGAAACCGAAGACGACCCGGGCACTACAACGGCTCGCCAACATCGCGGCCCATCCCGCCGTCTCTCTGCTGGTCGACCATTACGAAGACGACTGGGCACGCCTCTGGTGGGTGCGTGTCGACGGGACGGCAACGGTCTCCGATGATGCGGCCCAACTGACGACCGCAACAACCCTGCTTCAGGCAAAGTATCCGCAGTACGTCGACCAACCACCGGATGGGCCGGTGATCTCGATCGCGATAAGCGGTGTCACCTGGTGGGAATGGGCTCGATAACCCCGGTCTCTGTGGCTACATACATCACGGCGACGTCGTGCTCCTCGGTCGGAAGTGAATCACGAAGCCGGTTCTCCACCGTGATCCCGATCGAAATTGCGTCGGAGCGCTTGACCGCAAGCTCCCGGTCGTAGAAACCCCCGCCTCGGCCGAGGCGGATGCCGTTTCGGTCGAAGGCGAGGCCCGGCACCAGGAAGACATCGATCTCCATCGTCGGGATGACAGGCCCGGACTCGAGAGGTTGCTCCATCCCCCACCGATGCGTTTCCAGAGGGAGCCTGGCGTCACGCCACGTGAGCGACCCGTCGTCCTCGACCCGGGGCAGGATCCAGCGCCACCCCGGCAGACGTTCCATCAGCGAGTCGACCGACACTTCGTCCCCCAGGGCGCGGTAGGAGCCGATGGTCCCGGGCAGGCGGGGGGAAAGCCAGTTGAACAGGTGGTTGATGACGGCTTGATTCTGCTCGCCCGTGACCCCTGGCACCGCCGAGAGTTCCACCCGCAGTTCGCGTTTGTCCACGATGGGCAGACTAGATCGCAACTACGCTCCACGCATGGCATGGCTGACGACACTCCTCAGGACCTTCGTCACCTCGATAGTCGGCCTCGTCGTAACGCTCATCGCGGCTCCCACGGTTGTCGTCATCGCAGCGATCAACGATTCATCAACGTGGATCGACCGGATCATCCGCGTCTGGAGCCGGGCCTGGCTGGCAGCGTCGGGCACGAAACTCAATGTCGTCGGCGGGGAAAAGGTCGACGTTGATGAGTCGTATGTGGTCGTCTGCAACCATCTCTCCACCCTCGACATCATGGCCTGTTTTCTTGCGGTACCTCTTCCCATCCGCTATCTCGCGAAGAAGGAGTTGTTCCGCATCCCGCTCCTGGCCCAGGGCATGCGGGCAGTCGGGATCATCGAAGTCGACCGTTCCGCCCGATCGGCGGTCCACGCCGAGGTCAACCGGAGAGCGAAGGAGCTCGTGGCGAAGGGTCGGAGCCTGATCATCTACCCCGAGGGGACCCGCCCGCGCGACGGTGTGCTCGACCCGTTCAAGAAAGGTGCGTTCACGATGGCCATCGCCAGCTCGCTGCCCGTGCTCCCGGTGACGATCCACGGCAGCTACCAGGCGTGGCGGCCCGGAACGCTGTGGGTGAAAGGCGGCGAGATAACCGTGATCGTCGACGAGCCAATCCCCACGATCGGCCTAACCCAATCGGACTCGGGTGACCTCACCAGGCAGGTCTACCGGATAATCGCAGACCGCGTCGGCGCCATGGGAGGCGCGATCAGGGCATAGCGAAAGGACCCACTCAGCGAATAACTTCGCCCAAAGCGGCATAACGGAGCATGTGCGCCTGGCCGTTATGGAGCGCGTACTCCTGAACCATCTTGATCAGCACCGCCTGCAGCGGACGACCGTGCCCCAGCCCCTCCGACTCCAAAGAGGGCAGCGACGCAATCGCCCGATCCGCCTTTTCGACCTCGTCGAGATAGAGGGTAAGGTCGGTTTCGAGAGTGTCCGGTGAGCCTCCTTCGAAGTCGTCGTCGCCTTAAACCATTACCCGATCGCCGCCGCCGAGGCCCCAGGAAAGGTAGACATGCTCCATTTGTGTCATGTGCCGGGGTTCGGCGCCGGTTCGTCTTCCTTGGCGAAGTCAAGGTTGTCGAGAAAGTCAGCTCTCATGAGAGACGATTCTGACACAACAGCCGGATCTCGCCTGAGAGAATCTTCGAAATCAACTGGCAGACCCCTTGAATCTGTCCCATGCTCGGCGTAGTCTCGAACATATGTTCGATAAAGGAAGACAGGATAAGTCTTCGGGGATCGGACCGGGGAGATCACCACGAAGTAGCGGTGAAGGGGCTGTTGTCGACGGCTGGGTTACCGCCCCAACCCGAGTGCGCGGGGTCTTGCCGGAGCGTCTCTCTTCGATGGCCCCCGGGCCGGAACTGGCAGCCACACTCGCCGGCATCGACCGCTCGATGCTGAACGGGTACGAGCTGGTGCTCCTCATCCGGGCAGAGCGTCGTCAGGTCGCCCACTACGAAGCCGCCTCGTTCGAGTCGATGACCGAGCTCGCCCACTGCTCCCCCGGTTATGCAGGCTCCCCCGCCGAACGTCACTCCACTATCGACGAGTTCGCCAGCGATGAGCTTCGAGCGGCCCTGTCGTGGACCCGCCGGGCCGCCGGATCGACACTTGGTCTCGCACTCGAGGTCAACGAGCGTTTCCCCCTGGTGCTCGACGCGTTGTCCCAGGGCGAGATCGACGTTCCTCGGGCCAGGGTCATCGTCACGACGCTCGCCCATCTCGAAAACCGCCAGATCCATAGGATCACCGAAGAGATGATCGACCGTGCTACCGAACTGACCACGGGCGAGCTGGGCGCGATGCTTCGCCGCCGAGCCATTGCCGTGGATCCCGATTCGGCCGCGAAGCGTTACCGGAAGGGGCGCGACGACCGGCGGGTGGTTCGAGAATCGAACACCGACGGTACTGCCAACATCATCGCTTTCAACCTCGGCGTCCTCACCGCCGACCGGATCATGAAGCGGATCTGCGACCTCGCCGAGGCCGCCAAGTCCGGCTCCGACCGCCGGACCATCGACCAGGTTCGCGCCGATGTCTTCGTCGACCTTCTCATCCGCCACCACACCGACTCTCCTCCCTCCACCGGGCGGCGCGGTGTGGTCGACATCAGGGTCGATCTCACCACGCTGGCCGGGCTCAACGAGAACCCTGGTGAAATTCCCGGGTGGGGGCCGGTCATCGCCGAGATCGCCCGCCAGGCAGCTGAACCGGGAAAGCAATGGCAGGTGACCGTCACCGACAGCGATAGCAGACCGGTCTGGGGAGGCACCATCCGCCGCCGCCCCAACGTCCCCGAGCACCGCCAGATCACCACCATCATCCCGACATGTCTATTTCCCGGCTGTCGGATGCCTTCCACCCAATGTGATATCGATCATCATCATCCCTGGGCGGAGGGTGGCGGAACCGAACCGGATAATCTCGGACCTGGTTGCCGCCACGATCACATTCTCAAAGATGAGGGCGGATGGAAGCTTCGGCGAAATCCGGACGGGAGCTACACGTGGACCAGCCGCCATGGCCATACCTACACCACGAGACTCGAACCACCGTGATCCGGAGGCCACCGGCCGGGCTATCAGCCGGCCAGCGCCCTGACCACGTAGAAGGCGACGGTGCCCACCGCAAGCACACCGAGCAGAGACCTCTTGAAGACAATGCCGCCAACGATTCCACCCGCAGCTGCGGCCAGAGCGGGGGTGATCGCCGGAGCGCCCTCCGGGGCAACCAGTCCGGCAGTGGCGATCGCCATGAACAGGGCAAGCGGGAACACGTCGAGGAACCGCCCGACCGGCCCCTCCGGAACCGGGCGGGGACTGATCAGGAAGGCCAGGCGGGAGCCAAACGTGATGACACCAACCACGAGAACCAGGGCGAGGTCACTCACCGGTGAACACCGCCACCAGAGAGGCGACCACAGCCGCCGAGGTGATCTGCCAGGCCACGGGCAACACCAGGACCGCCACGATCGTCGCCACCACAGTGATCGCAACCACCACCCAGTCGCGACGGTTCGTCACCATGGGGATGGCGAGACCGAGGAACAGGAGACGGAACAGGACTCCGATCCCCACCTGTCCCGGGTCGATGGTGCCGCCGAACCAGGCACCGATCCCGGTTCCGATCACCCAGCCCGCCAGAAGAGTCATGTCAGCGGCCGACTTGTAGGCGACGATGTCGTCCACGTCGTTTCGAGCTGCGGCCCGGAGGGTGAGCCCGAACGTTTCGTCGACGAGCACATATGCCAGGCGCACGCGCACCCCCACCGGCTGCTCACCGATCAGGTGGGCCAGGGTCGCCGACATCGGGAGATGGCGGAGGCCGAGCCCGGTGGCGGCCAGGATAACGGGGAACACCCCGGCGCTGATCAGGCCGACCATCGCAAACTGGGCCGCCCCGGAGAGGATCACGAACGAAGAGAGAATGGCAAGCCAAACTGGAAAGCCGACTTCGATGGCCAACACCCCGTAGGCGAGCCCGAACGACCCGACCGCAAAGAAGATGAGTGCTGAGTCCCGCAGGCCTTTGCGAAACGACGGGTCTGCGAGCATCGGACGATGATAGATGTCGTTGCGAGCCGCTAAATACGACTAAACTAATCTACAATGTGGATCACTCGAAAGACCGATTACGCCACCCGGGCCGTACTCGCCCTCGCCCTCGATGAC
>JBHJOQ010000142.1:0-15894 GCA_050329555.1 Acidimicrobiia bacterium
TTGCCGGAGGGCACTCAGATGATCATGCCTGGGGATAACACTGAGATGTCGGTGGAGTTGATCGCTCCGATCGCGATGGATGAAGGTCTCCGGTTTGCTATCCGTGAGGGTGGTCGGACTGTGGGCGCCGGTCGAGTCACCAAGATCAACAAATAGTGATCAAAAAGTAGGGATGCAATGCCATCTGATAAACGCCCGCCTCTCACGCTCGCCTGTACGGAGTGCAAGAGACGGAATTACGTAACAACGAAAAGTAAGTCGAACACGCAAGACAGACTCGAGCTGAAGAAGTACTGCCGCTGGTGCCGTTCCCATACGGCCCACCGCGAGACCCGCTGAGCCTCGAGCCTGAACCTTCAAAGGGACCCGAACGGGTCCCTTTGTCGTAGGCTGGACGCGATGGATTTATCTACTCTCGAAGGCCGCGCCTTCGGGCCCAAGGAGTTCAGGATCTGCGTGGAGAAGGTCCACGACTTTGTCGACGCCGCCGGCGATGATCGTTCGCGGTGGGCTGAGTCGGCCCCGCCCGGATTTGTCGCCGCTGCCCTCTTCGTCGTTGCTCCGGACCTTCTCGAGTTGCTCGACGGGTACGGAGTTCTGCACGGCGACCAGAGCTTCAACTGGAGTGGCCCCCTGATGATGGAGCGTGACGTCACTGTCACCGGCACGGTGGCCCGCGTCCGCGAGCGCGGTGACACCGCCTTTGTCACGTTTGTCCTCGAAGTCATCGATGGTGACGGCGGAGTGCTCGCCTCGGGCGAGTCGCTCTTCCTGGTCTCGAGGACGGGCCCCGACGCCGCCGCCCCGGGCAACGGTCCCAAAGCGGTGAGCGACAGCGGCTCACCTTCACAGGATCAGAAGTCGGCGTCCCGAACCGACCTGGTGAAGTACGCAGCGGCAACCCGGGACTGGAATCCGATTCACTGGGACCATGGGGTAGCCATTGGCGCCGGGCTCGACGGGGTTGTCGTGCACGGGCTCCTGCAAGCGGCGTGGGCGCTGCAAGCCGTCTCCGAGGACTCCACGGGCCATTCTCCCGTGGCGACGGCAAAATTCCGTTTCAAGAATCCGCTCCCACCGGCGACAGCTGTCGATGTGGTGGTCGAATCCGAAGGGCTCCATCGGCAGGTCAGCCTGTCAGGGGGCGAAACCGTCTACATGACCGCCAATATTGCCCTGACGGAGGGGTAACCAGATGGAACCGAACACGGTCGAACATGCGAGAGAGCAAGAACTGATTGCCCGGGCCCAGGACGGCGACCGTGCCGCCTTTGCAGCCCTGGTCAGGGAGCATAGCGACATGGTTTACACACTGGCCCGGAAACTCGTTGGCGACCCCCACTTGGCCGCCGATATCTCCCAGGAGGCTCTGATTCGGGCGTGGAAGGCATTGCCCGGATTCCGTGGCGATGCCAAGTTCTCGACATGGCTGCATCGGATCACGGTCAACGCAGCATGGACCCAGAAGAAGAAGGCGGGACGCCACCAGGGGGTGCATCTCGACGAGATCGGCGAGATCGCTGCCCCTTACGATTCTGACCATCCCGAGGTCGCCGGGGAGATCGTCGAGTTGAGGGGACAGCTCCGGGATGCGCTGGACTCGCTTCCAGAGGCACAACGACAGATTGTCGTGATGAAGGACATCTACGGGTGGTCCCACGCCGAAATCAGCGAGTCGGTCGGGATCTCCGTGACCGCTGCGAAGGTGCGGCTGCATCGTGCTCGTGCCCGCCTCGCCCGGATGCTGGAGGACGAGTGATGGCAATCGTGTGTGAGATCGCCGCACCCTTCGTCGCCAACAGCGCAGTGGAGGACTCCGATGTCATCTGGCCGCTGCGAAGCCATACCGCTGCGTGTCTCAAGTGTCAGGCGCGCCAGGCGGCAATGGCCAAAGCGGGTCGTCACCTCAGAGCTATGGCCACCGAAAGCAATCCTGCGCCCCGTGACCTGGAGTGGAGGGTGATGTCGTCGCTCGAAGGCGATCTGGCCGTCAGCCGCTCCTGGGCCAAGCCGGTCACGCTGACTGCAGCGGCGGTGTCGATGATCGCGGCCGTCGTCATCTGGAGGCTGCGTCCCAGGCCGGGGGCCTAACCGAATAGCCATCAGCGGCGGCTGGGCTTGACAGGTCAACGACAGGTGGCACAATCACCTGCGCCGGCAAGTGGGGAGGCGGGTGGCTTTTGAACGGGTCTTGTAATCGTCTGAAATTCGATGTTATCTGAGCCGCAGCCAGTGGGAGGCGCCGAACGATCGGCACAAACCCTTCTGGTGGGAGCAACGGCGTGGGACGCCGATAACCCATACCCGCGGATAATCAATTCTGAACTCGCCCGCCTTGGCGTGGAAGTCCGTGAGTTGCCATTGACAGATTGGTTGCGCTCCCCGGACCGACGGCGGGTGGTGATTTCTTTGCACTGGCTGTCCCATCTCTTCCGGCCCCAGTCGCCAATCGTCTCTTCCTGGTCCACCGCCGCATATCTCGCGCTTGTCCTCGCACTGAAGTTGAGGGGTGCGAGGTTCATTTGGACCTTCCACAACACTCACAACCATGAACAGAACCATCCCAGGTTGGAGAAGCTGGCGCAGTGGGTCCTGGTTCGCCTGGTTGACCGGGTGGTCTGTCTCACCGAGTTCGGGGCTCAGAGGATCGAGAGTTCGTTTGGAGAAGCCGTTTCTGCAAAGTGCGCGGTTATCCCACATCCCACGTATGGCGACTACTACGGACCTCGTATCGACAGAGGGGAAGCTTTCGCCAAATTGGGATTGAGGCGATCCGGTGTTCATTTCCTCTTCTTCGGTCGGGTCAACCGGTATAAGCAAGTGCCGGGCCTGCTCACGACCTTCAGCTCACTCGACATGGCCGATGCGAGACTGGCCGTCGTGGGGCAAGCCGAATCTGACGAATACGCATCATTCATTTCTGACCTGGCAGCGTCGGATCCCGACATCATCTTGAGACTGGAGCGTGCCGATGACGAGGCGGTGGTAGCCTGGTTCTCGGTTGCGGACTGGCTCGTATTGCCCTACACCAACACCCTGAACAGCGGTGTGCTCCACCTTGCAATCACGATGGGCCAGCCAATGATCCTCCCCGACACGCCAGCCTTCAGGTCGGCATTGACCCCCGACGGCCCCGGGGTCCTCTGGTACCACACCGAAGCTGGAGGCCTGGAAACGGCGCTGCGAGGGGCTGCCGAAATGACACCGGAGGAGTACCGGGCACACGAGGCCGGAGTGATGGCGCATGCCGCGCTGAGAACTCCGGAGATGATTGCCGGCCAATTCCGGGATCTGCTTGTTGAGTTGGTGCGGGCGAAATGATCGCAGGCCAGAAGCTCGAGCGGCAACCCGAACTGGTGAGTGTCATCCTTCCTGTCTTCAATGGCGCGGACACTCTGGAGCAACAACTCCTTGCCCTGGCTGAACAGACCTATGAAGGGCCCTGGGAATTGGTTGTCTCCGAGAATGGCTCGACTGATGACAGCGAAGCGATCGTTCAGGCCCATGCCCACCGCTTTCCCTCCTTTCGCCTGATTGACTCGTCGCAGCGGGGCGGGTTCAGCGCCTCATGCAACCAGGGCGTCGAGGCGGCCGACGGCGACTTCCTGATGTTCACCGGTCAGGACGATGTGGTTTCGCCCACATGGATCGCGGCGATGGTCGACAAGGCCAGGTCTTGTGATCTGGTCGGCGGGGCGATGGAGTATGCAACCGTCAACTCCGCTGAAGCCCTCGAATGGTTCCCGACACACGGGCCGTTCGACGAAGAGCCTCACGCTGCGATGAAGTTCCTTCCCTATGCAATCGGGACGAACATGGGGATCTGGAGAGATGTTTTCGAATCGCATGGGCGCTGGAACGAGGACCTGCGGTGTGGTGGTGAGGATCTGTACCTGAGCTGGTCGGTCCAGCTCAGCGGTCTCGAGTTTGGTTTCGCTCCGGATGCCCGGGTCAGCTTTCGATACCGTGCGGAGCCGCGGGCACTGCTCAAGAAGACGATCCAGTACGCGGAGACACACCCGTATCTGTACCGGCGTTTCAAGAACCACGGGATCCCTCGAAGCCGTCTGGTCAACGCTGCGAAGGACTGGGTCTGGATACTCGTGCACCTGCCCGACCTGGCTCGGGGGCCCGGTCCCAAGGGTCATTGGATCACCCGTTTCGGAATGCGGGTTGGGAGGCTCAAAGGCAGTCTACGCGAGAGGAGCCTGTACCTTTGAGCCCGGCGCTCGTCGACGGGCGAGAGGTGCCTTCCGAGACGATTTTCGAGACCAAGGTCTGCATCGTGGGCTTTGGCCCGGCGGGCCAGATCCTCTCCGAAGAGCTATCGGCAGCCGGAGTTCAGCACATCATCCTGGAGTCGGGCCTTCCGGGGCTCGATGTCGATATCTGGCGCCTCAATGAAGGCGAGGTGACAGGTCTTCCGTACCCGATCCGGGAGAGTCGGGCGCGGGGGTTTGGCGGCTCGGCACTGGCCTGGGACATGGACGTCGGGGGTGTGCCCGGAGCGAGGTACCGGCCCCTCGATGAAGAAGACTTTGTCGATACCGGAGGACTGCGGGGGATCAGTTGGCCTTTTGGCAGATCCGAACTGGACCGTTTCTATGAGACGGCTCACCACCGATGCGGTCTGGGGGAGGCAGAGCAGACCGACCTCGATTCAGGCTCCAAGCTTCTCGCCAGTGGCGACCTGTCTCCTTCTGAGTTTCACTTCGGTCCTCAATCCGCTTTCTCCCGGGATGAGCTACTAGACGGGCGCTTCCGGCGGGTGATCTACGGGGCGACTGCCACCCGGTTGGTCAGGAGCCAGTCGGATTCGTCGATAGAAGGCGTTTCGGTGGGAACCCTCACCGGAAAGGTCTTCACCATCGAGGCCGAGATCTTCGTGCTGGCATGCGGAGGGCTGGAGAATGCGAAATTGCTCCTGATGTCACATCCACCGGGGGAGCGCACTCCGATTGGAAATTCCCATGACCTAGTGGGCAGGTTCTTCATGGAGCATCTTCATCTCTGGTCCGGAGTGGTCGAAAGTCACAAGACCCTCGTCAAGGCGCCGTCGACGGATTTCACCCGGTCGGGTTCGGCATGGATCAAGAACAAGTTTGCGTTGACCCCTGAAACGCAGGAATCAGTCGGTATCCTCAGTGCTGCGGCCATGCTGACCGAGCGACCCTGGGCGGAGCCAGCCGGGTACCTGGCCCATCAAGGCGGCGTCTCGGCCCTCGTCGACCGGATTCCTGACGATGCCGATCGCAAGCAGCGATTGGAAGTCGCCAAGTCCGATTGGCGGAATGCTGCTGGTTGGGCGAAGCGGAAGGCCACCTGGGAGTTGTACGGGAGGAGGGCCAGCAAATCTCGGCATGAGCAGGGCGGCCAGCTACTCGAGATCTATGTCTTCGCTGAGCAGTTCCCGAATTGGGACAGCAGGGTGTACCTCGCCGACGAGGTGGACGAACTCGGCATGAGACTCCTCGATCCGGACTGTCGAAAACTGGTCATGGACTGGCGTATCACTGATATCGATGTGGCAACGGTCCGTGCAACACATCGCTTGATCTCGGACAGGCTGAAACTGGTGGGTCCGTCCAGGATCGGCAGCCGTTTTCGAGAGGAAGGCCTGCCACCGGGGCTCAGGGGCGGTTTTCATCACATGGGGACAACGAGAATGCATATCAGCCCTCGCAAGGGTGTCGTCGACTCTGACCTCCGGGTGCATGATGCGAGCAACCTGTTCGTGGCGGGATCGTCGGTCTTCCCCACTGTGGGTTATGCGAATCCGACGCTTACCGTGTGTGCACTTGCATATCGGCTGGCCGAGCGCCTGATCGCCATGACAGGCCCGGCCCAGCCGGCTTGAGTACGGTTCAGGCGTCGATGTTGTGCGGAACTCTGCGCAGGGTGGCGTCGAATAGCGGTCCGGTCATTGTTGTAGTGATCAGGGCCATGAGCACGGCGCCCAACTGCATCACCGGGGTGATGATCCCAGCGCGCAGGCCGACCAGGGCTACCACCAGCACCAGCAACCCGCGGCAGTTCATCAGGACCCCGATCACGTTGCCTTCGGGCCAGGTGAGCCCCCCGGCGCGTGCCATGACTGCGCCTCCGATCCACTTGCTGACGATACCGGCCACCACCAGGAGGAGGAGACCGGGGAGAGCCTCCGCGGTCAGCTGCCTGAAGTCGGTGGCGAGCCCGGATACGGCGAGGAAGATTGGCAGGAGGACGGCCGCGGTGAGGTCGCCGAGACGTGAGTCGAAGATGGCGAACAGCGGCTTGCGGATCGGGAGGACGGCACCGGCCATGAAGCCTCCGACGATAACGGTGAGCCCCAGCATGTGTGCCGTCAGCCCGGAGGCCACGATCACCAGGAAGATCGTCACGTAGAGGCCGGTGGTCATCCGGGCAGTCTGTCGAAAGACCACGGCGACCCGACGCAGGAGGGCCCGCCCGACGGTGAGCATCCCGACCAGGTAGAGCGCAATAAGCCCCACCTTGAGGACGATTGAACCGGTTGTCTCTCCGGTCGACACCGACTCGGCGACCGAAGCAGTGACGAACATTGCAACCGTGCATACCGCGGCAGCTGCAATCCCCACTGCGCCGAGCCGGGAGAGGGTCAGTCCCTTCTCCTGGAGGATTCGCACCATCACCGGGAGCGCCGTCACGGCGAGTATTGCCCCGGTGAAGAGGATGAATCCGGTGCTGGTAGTCCCCGGCACCTGGAACGTGTCGTTCTGCAGCGCCGGGGCGACGGCGAATGCGGAGACAAGAGGAACACCCACGACACCTGCACCGACCAGTAGGACGGTGCGGAGATTGTGTTTGAGGGCGACGATTTCCAATTCGAGCCCGATCAGGAAAGAGAAGAGGAGCAGACCAATCTGCCCGACAGCCCCGAGCACCTCAAGTGACTGTGCCGGGAACACTTCGCCTGAGAACGATCCAAGAACAGTAGGCCCGAGAAGAATGCCGGCGATGATCTCGCCGACCACCCGTGGCTGGCCGATGCGGACAAAGAGTCCGCCCACGATGCGCGCGGCGAGAAGGATCAGTCCGATACCGAACAGGACGTAGGTGATGACCTGGCTCGAGCTGAGAAATTCGATTGTTCCCCTCCTGGTGTTGACGCTAGAGATTAGTTCCGGGATTCGCGGGTTTCGCTCATGTTTCTCAGCATCTATACTGCGTGTCGCGGAGTTGGTGGGGCGACTCCGAAAGAGTTATAACGCCTTATGAGGAGCTAAAGATGGGGTTGGCTGAACAGGACGTAATCATCATTGGTGGGGGCCCGGCGGGATCCACTTCGGCGCTGAGGCTGCTCGAGCGCGGGGTCAAGCCGGTGATTGTCGAGCGCGAGTTGTTCCCGCGATACCACATTGGTGAAGCGATGACCGGTGAGGGTGGCGCCATCGTTCGCGAGTTGGGTCTTCACGAGAAACTCACCCCCGACATCCACACCATCAAGCATGGCGTGAACGTGTTCGGCACCAAGGGGAACTCCGATTGGTGGGTTCCGGTCATGCAGCGCACCGAGGACAAAGAGCTACACGAGGTCAGCACCTACTCGGTGAAACGGAGTGCATTCGACCAGCTGCTGCTCAATGAGGCCTTGAGCCGCGGGGCCGAGCTCCTCGATGGCCGGGCGACCGAGCCGATCGTTGACGAGGACGGGACTGTCAAGGGTGCCCGCGTCGCCATCGGATCGAACGGCAGCACCAAAGAGATCGATCTGCATGCCGAGATGACCCTCGACTGCTCCGGGCAGGCGACTTTCCTTGCCAACCGCAAGGCCACGGGCCCGAAGTACAAGGGCTCGTACGACAAGCAGATAGCTCTCTTCTCCCAGATCGCAACCTACGAGCGCAACGACGACAGCGATCGTCAGAACGGAGCGGGCAACACTCACATCTTCTACAAGAAGAAGTATCACTGGGCATGGGCAATCCCGCTCGATAATGAGGTCACCAGCGTCGGCATCGTGGTCCCTGCCAAGTACTTCCGCGACAGCGGCCTCAGCCAGGCCGAGTTCATCAAACAGGAGTTGAAAACCCTCAACAAGGGCCTTGCTTCCCGGGTGCCGGACGACGTCGAGTTGGTGGAGCAGCCACATGTCGTGCCGAACTACTCGTTTCAGGTGCGTAAGTTCGCCGGTCCCGGCTACATGTGCATCGGTGACTCACACCGCTTCGTCGACCCGATCTTCTCATTCGGCCTGTACATAGCGATGAAGGAGCCAGGGCTTGCGATTCCCGAGGTGATGGGCTGGCTGGACGGCAAGGGTCGCGACTCGGACAACCCGTTCAACGACTATATGACCCATGCCGAGAAGGCCATCGACATGCTCGAGGACATGATCGACACTTTCTGGGAGAACCCGCTTGCGTTCGCATACATGGCGCACCGGAAGTTCCGCCAGCAGGTGCTCGATATGTTCGCCGGCCGGGTCTTCGAGGGAATGCCGGTCCTCGACCGTGATGAAGCGGTCAAGGTCTTCCGTCAACTGCTGAACCGGGAACGCACCTACGACGACACCGGTGAGTACTCGATTCCGATCGGCTCCCGTTACCACCCCGAGCGCGCTCCGTTGTGGAACACCAACCTGACCGACATCGAGAGCACGGAGAGGTGGCTCGCCGACATCGAGGTCTGAGCGCGGGAGTCAAGCAGATAGATTGGATCATTCCTGACGCTAGATGCGTCTTATGAGGGAACGGCTGACCACGAAGGAGATGGATCATCCCGACGGGTCAAAACCCGGGTGCCGAATTGCCGTGATCGGGCTGCTCTGTGGGACAATCGGGGATGAAGTCGTGGGCCCTCCTGGTCGTCGCAATTGCTCTGGCTGCCTGCTCGTCGGGGGGTGTCGATCAAACCACATCCACTGCGCCGCCGACCACCGTTCCGGAGACCACAACCACAACCACACAGGCCCCTGAAACCACCACGACGACTGTGCCGGAGACGACCACCACCACCGAGCCCCTTCCCGAGGGAGTTCGGGAGTTTGCATACGTCGTCGCGGTGGACACTTCCGATGACGGTGATATCGTCGTCACCGCCGACTACGCCCAATTCCTCACCGGCGAGGAGGCAATCCAAGCCGCCATGGAAGACGGTTTCATCGTCGAAGGTGAGACGGTGCCCAACGACTACTACATCGTCAACGAGAATCCCCGGTTGCGCGAACTCGAGCTGGACCCAGATGCTCCGATCGTCCTCAACGCCTGTTTCGTCGACGGGGAATGTGTGACCCAGGTTCGGGTGACCATCGACCAGTGGGTGGCCCTGCTCGATGGCGTGACGCCCGAGGGTCTCAGTGACGGGTTCCAGTGGTACGGCCAGGCGGCGCTGCCCTACTGGCTGATTCTCGACGGGGAAACGATCATCGGTGTCGAGGAGCAATACCTCCCCTGACCGGCGCCCGCGGCGCATATATTGACGTCATGCGCACTTCCCGAATGACATCACGATGAAACGGTCGGATTGGGAGAAGGTGATCGCTGCCGCGATGGGGCCCGCATCGGAGTATCTGAAGTCGCTCCCGGACCGGCTTGTATATTGCCCCGTAGCCGACCCGGAAGAACTCCGGAAGCTGTTCGGCGGCCCGCTCCCTGACCAGGGGACACCGCCGGAGCAGGTGGTGGCCGAACTAGCCCGCGATGTCGAGCCGTACATCACCGCACACGCCTCGGGAAGGTTCTTCGGCTTCGTGATCGGAGGTCTGCACCCCGCCTCGTACGGCGCCGACATCCTGACGTCGACCTGGGATCAGAACAGCGCCCTCTACCCGGTGACGCCGGGCACGGCGATCATCGAGGAGGTAGCGGTCGGGTGGCTTCTCGAACTGCTCGACCTTCCCCGGGGCTCCTCGGTCGGTCTGGTGACCGGGGGGCAGATGGCCAACTTCACCTGCCTGGCCGCCGCTCGGGACTACGTGTTGCGGGAGACCGGGTGGGATGTCGAGAGCGACGGCCTTCAGGGAGCGCCGAAAGTGAACCTGGTGGTGAAGACCGAAACGCACTCCACGGTCATGCGCGCATTCCGCTACCTCGGACTGGGCGCCTCCACTGCGGTGGCTGTCGACTGCGACGACCAGGCACGCATCGACCCCGCTTCGCTCGAGAGGACTCTCGCCGAGATCGAAGGGCCAACCATCGTCTGTGTCGAAGCGGCCAACATCAACACCGGTTCCTTCGACCCCTTCGACGGTGTCGCCGTTGCCGCGGAACGGCATCGGGATCGGGGTAACTCCACCTGGGTCCATGTCGACGGTGCGATCGGGTTGTGGGCACGGGCTTCGGCGGGCCACGAGCAGGAAACTAAGGGTCTGGAGCGTCTCGACTCCTGGTCGACCGACGCCCACAAGCTCCTCAACGTCGGCTACGACTCGGGCATTGCGATCTGCAAACATGCCGCCGCTCATCGCTCGGCGATGAGCACAACGGCTTCCTACCTGGTCCAGTCAGAGGGTGAAACCCGCGATGCAATGGACTGGAGCCCGGAGTTCTCCCGCCGGGCGCGGGGCGTCGCGGTCTACGCCACCCTCCGCTCCCTCGGCCGGGAAGGCGTGGATGAATTGGTCCGGAGAACCCACTCCCTGGCGCAACGATTTGTTCGAAAGCTCGAGGAGAGCGGACGCGTCGAGATCTGCAATGAGGTCGTGTTCAACCAGGTGCTGGTGCGCTGGATCTCGCCTGATGGTGACCACGACGCCTTCAACGACAGGGTGATGCAATGCGTCCAGGCCAGCGGAGAGGCGTACTTCAGCGGCACCACCGTCGGCGGGATGCGGATGATGCGGATCTCGGTATCCGACTGGGCGACCGACGAAGACGATGTAGATCGTGCCCTCGACGCACTGTTGGAGTGCGCTGGGACATCGGGATCATGAAGCCGGTTTGGTGGCTCGAGGAAGAGGCGTACGCCGGGGAGGAGCACCTGGACGAGGATTATGTCGCCGGGTACGACGCCAAGTCACAGGTGGATCCCAGCGAGGATATCGAGAAGCTGGTGTCTCTCGGATTGGGAGAGTCGTCGGTGCTGGTCGACCTCGGGGCGGGCACGGGCGTGTTCTCCCTCGCTGCCGCGAAAACCGGCGCATATGTGGTGGCGGTCGATGTCTCTCCGGCGATGGTTGACTCGATACGCGAACGCGCCGAGCAGTCAGAGCTGGACAACATCACCGTGGTTCGAGCCGGCTTCCTCTCCTACGACCACGCCCTCGACCCCGCCGACTTCGTCTACACCCGCAACGCCCTCCACCAGTTGCCCGACTTCTGGAAGGTGATCGCCCTCAACCGGATCGCCGCCCTGATCCGAACCGGCGGCCATCTCCTCATCCGTGATCTGATCTTCGACCTCGAGCCCGACGATGTCGAGGAGGGAATCGAGGACTGGATGTCCGGCGCAGTCGACGACCGCGCCCGCGGCTTCACCGCCGAGGAGCTTGCCGAGCACGTCCGCAAGGAGTTCAGCACGTTCACCTGGATCTTCGAGACGATGCTGCAACGCTGCGGCTTCGAGATCCTGGAGCAGTCCTCACGCCGTTCCGCCTACGGCACCTACCTCTGCCGGAAGCCGTAATTTGTGGATGCTGGGTCAGTAGAGAGGGGCTATCCGGGTCTGGAGCCGTTGCCATACGTCGACGCCTGCTTCGTTCTCGAGGAAACCATGGGGATATAAGGGGATCCCGGGCGCGCTGACCTCGTTGAGGGTGCGCATCTCGTCGTCGGTGAGGTCCCATTGAAGGGCTGCAAGGTTGTCTTCGAGTTGGGCGGTGGTGCGACATCCGAGGAGCACCGAGCTGACGGTGGGCCGGTTCCGCACCCAGTTGAGGGCGACCTGTGCCATGGTGACGCCCCTGCTGTCGGCGACGGACTTCACTGCCTCGAGGATCTCCCAGGTGCGCTCGGTGTTCCGCAGGTCGTACGCCTCGATACCCCGTGTCGGATCCTCCCCGAGCCGGCTCGCCCCCGTCGGGGCAACCGTTCGCTGGTATTTGCCGGTGAGCCAACCACCGCCCAGGGGCGACCAAGGGAGGGTTCCGATGCCGCGGTCCATGCAGAGGGGGAGGACGTCGAGCTCGATCTCCCGACCGAGAAGGTTGTACTGCGGTTGCAGCGAAACAGGTGGAGCCCAGCCGTTGTGTTCGGCCGCGACGATGGCCCGCTCCAGATGCCATCCGAGGAAGTTGGACACGCCGACGTGGCGGACCTTTCCTGCCTTGACGAAGCCGTCGAGAGTTTCCAGGGTCTCCTCGATGGGCGTCTCCGGGTCCCAGGCGTGGATCTGGTAGAGGTCGATGATGTCGACCCCGAGCCTCCGCAGGCTGGCGTCGATGGCCCTCTCCAGATGGGCCCGGCCGGCCCCGCTGTCGACGGGGTGATCGCTCATCGCGAAGCGTGCCTTGGTGGCGATAGCGACGCCTTCGACACCGCCGCGTTTCTCCAGCCAGCGGCCGATGATCTCCTCGGACACGCCGCGGGAGTACACGTCGGCGGTGTCGATGAACGACCCGCCCGCTTCGAAGTAGGCGTCGAGGATGGCGTGGGAGGTTTCCTCGTCAGACTCATCACCGAAGGTCATCGTCCCCAGTCCCAATACGCTGACATCCAGGCCCGACTTGCCCAGTTTTCGTTGCTCCATGGTTCCGAGCATATGCGGAACGGCGGCGAAGGGTGGTCCATGTTTCCCGGCTGTCACCCGAAGCGGCTCTCAGTTCGTCTGTGTGTTAGTAGCTAGGTTCGAGGAGGACCATATGAACACTCTGGTCAAGAAGACCGGGACCCTCGTAGTCGCCGCCATGCTGGTGGTGCTGATGGCAGCACCGCTCTCGGCGGTTGGAGCGCAAGTGACGGAGGGCTCGTTCGAGTCGTTCGCTGCCGGTATAGGTGACGCCGACTACGGCGATGTCGAGGGACGGGCGAGGATGATCCGCACCGCGTCGGGCAAGACGATTGTCATGGTCACGGCCAGCGGTCTGGTCCCGGGCGAAACGTACGGGTCTCATGTCCACAATCAGGCGTGCGACAACGGCGACGCCGGCGGGCATTACAGCTTCGGCTTCGCCGTGCGAGGTGGTGCGTTGGACGGGTCGGAGATATGGCCCGGGCCGTTCACGGCGAACGCTGCCGGTCAGGCAGTTGGGTGGACCGTCGTGGGAGCCACCGCTGGAGCAACCGCCGTGTCGGTCGTGATTCACGCTCCGGGCGGAGCGAAGATCGCCTGCGCTGATCTCGGCTGAGCCTAATGGTGCGGGTTGGCAGGGTATGCCTTCGCCGACCCGCACCAAACCCACTGAACAGAAGCGATCTGCTCCTGTTCACAAGTCGAAGGAGTGTGAATCATGAGATGGAAGCCGGCATTGGGAACGCTTCTCTTCCTCGCGGCGACTTACGTCGCCGGTTCCGAGCAGTTGAATCCTATCTGGTCGATTGCGGTGTTTCTGATCGGGGTCGGGGCCGCCTGGCTCCTCATGCCCGGTTTCTGGCGCAGCGTGTTCCACGGAGCCATCGGCGGGGTAGTTGCCGGGCTCTTGATCCTGGGCCCGGGCTTGCGCCTTGCGATGCGGGTGGTGGCCATCCTCGACCCGATCCGCTCTCCCGAGTTCACCTTCGGTGGGACCATGTTCATCATTGTCGGTATTGGAGCAATCTTCGGCGGGATCTTCGGTGCCTTCGGGGGTCTGGCCCGCCGAGGTTTCGGCATCCCGCTCCGTGGTGCTGGCATTGTCCCCGCCCTCCTCGTGGCGCTGATGATCGGTCTCGACACCGAGCTTCGCAGTGAGATCATCGAACTTGGCGTCGGCCCATGGCTCAACGTCCCCATGTTCGCCGCGGTCGCCGTGGGATACGGAGCACTGTGGGCCCTGGTCATAACCCGACTCGAGGCCCAAGGTCTCAGGAAGAAACCACGACACGAGTTTGCCGAGAATGCAACGATGACAGCCTCCAACCCGTTAGGACTTGAAATATGAGATGGTGGGCAATCGAGCTGATCACGAATGTGATCCTCGTCGGATTGATCTTGGTCCTCGGTCCGCTGATCAAACGGTTCGGTCGTGCCTATGCCGGCGACATCTTCAGGGGCAACCCGCGGACCGGTAAGAGCTATCTGGTCTTGATGGACGTCGCGTATTACCTGATCTTCACGGCCTACGTCATGTTCACCGTGACCCTCAGCCGACCTTCGGCCTGGGGTCCGAACGCTGTCGATGCACTTGGCACCCAGCTGCAACACGAGGTGGCACGGGTCGGTGGCATGCTCCTCCTCATGGGGGTGCTCCATGGTCTGAATGTGTTGAGCCTCCCGCTGGTGGGGAGGTTGCTCGGCTTGAGCAGGAATCTCGATGAGGACACGCCGGCCGTCGGCTGACACGTGCTCTGGCTGGCGGTAGTAGCGGCCGGTAAGACGGCGTGGACATCGGAGGAGTTGGCGCGTGCCTCCTTCGTCGAGAAGCTATATCACCAGGAGGCGGTTTCCCTGGTGAGGTTGGCCCGCATGTTCACCGACGACCGGACGGGTGCGGAGGACATCGTCCAGGAGGCCTTCATCAGGCTCTACCACGCAGCGGACCGGATTCAGGACAACGAAAAGAGCGCCGCCTACCTGCGCTCGATCGTGCTCAACCTGGCCAGGGACCACAACCGGCGAGGCCTGCTCTCGCTCCGACATCAGGATTCGATGGGGGATCGGAGGACGCCGGAGGCACCGCAGGACCAGGTGGTCCGATCCGAGAACCGCTCCGAAGTCATTGAAGCCCTTAACGATCTCTCCCCCCGCCAGCGCGATTGTCTCGTCCTCCGCTTTTACATGGACCTCACCGAAACGCAGATCGCTTCGACATTGGCGATTTCACCCAACTCGGTGAAGACCCACTGTCGACGGGGAATGGCAGCTCTCGCTGCTGTTCTGGGAGGAGACGAATGAGTCTCGAGAGACGACTCATCGAGGCGCTCCACCAGCGAGATGACTACCAACCGAGCGTTGATCTATTCGCCCGGGTCCGCCGGAGCATCGAGGAGGACCAACGACACCGGCGTCGAATACGAAGTGTGGCCGCTGCCGTCGTCGCTGGAACTGCAATCCTGGGAGGCTTCCTGGCCGCATTCGCTGATATCGATCCCGACGGTCTGCGAGTGTTGCCGAAGTGGGCCATACAGGTGGTGGTGTTTGTGGTGCTCACCTCGTGCCTTCTCGTCTTCGGCCCGTTGATCAGAAGGCTGGGTCAGCCGTACCTGGCCGACGTCTTTCACCTGAACCCAGAGGCTGGTGACCGATTCGCCAGACTCCTCGACGTCGCGTATTACCTGTTCTTCGGAGGAGGGATACTTTCCGCACTCGACCTGACCGAGGCGGGTTCACTCGTTCCCGTGAGCGAGGGGCTGAAGAGTGGAGGACAGGTCGCCGTCTTCCTCGCCGTCCTCGGTTTGGCTCACGTCGGGAATGTATTGGTACTCCCGGTCGTAGGCCTGCTCTTCGGATCGGTGACCAGGAGGGCCCGAAGGCAAGCCGCAGGATTCGACGCACCACCGCTATCGAAACGGGCCCGAGACGCCGATAGCCTGGCATTGGCAATAGTGCTCACCGCGGTTTCGGTTGCCGTTGTTGGTGTTCTGGTGGTGGTCGCCCTTGGATTAATGGGTGTCTAAAGGGGTTAACGGAACCATTCGGTTGCATCCTCCATTCTGAGGTTTCCACACCGATGGGATACCCTTATACTTAGACATCCCGCAGAAACCACTTTTAGGGGTGTAGCTCGAACTGGTAGAGCGCCGGTCTCCAAAACCGGAGGTTGGGGGTTCGATCCCCTCCGCCCCTGCCAGAGTAAGTCGATTTAGGAAGACTGATGAACCGAGAGATGCGTCGACTTCAGGAACGTGAAGAACGACTCAA
>JBHJOQ010000109.1:0-23896 GCA_050329555.1 Acidimicrobiia bacterium
GCGTTGAGCACCGGGTCGCGGTATCTGAACTCGGAGGCGATGTCGATCTCGACGGGCATCCGGGTCCAGCGCTCGATTGCGTACTTGGCCATCATGGCTGCGTGATACGAGGTGCCGCAGGCGACGACGAACACTTTGTCGGATTCGCGGAGGATCTCGGGGTCGATCTTCAACTCACGCAGGATCACCCGCCCTTTGTCGACACGGCCGGCAAGGGTGTCGTTGATTGCGTGAGGCTGCTCGTGGATTTCTTTGAGCATGAAGGTCGGGTAACCGCCCTTCTCCGCCGCTTCCAGATCCCATTCCACTTCCCGCTCGTCGGGGACGACCGTATTCCCATCGAGGTCGGTGACCGTCACGCTTGTTGCCGTGACCTCGACCACCCTGTCATCGTCGATGACGACCATGTTCCTCGTGTGCTCGAGGAAGGCCGGGATGTCGGAGGCGAGGAAGTTCTCGCCCTCACCACGGCCCACGACCAGCGGCGAACCGCGGCGTGCTCCGACCAGGACACCGGGTTCGTCTGACCTGCTGACAGCAAGTGCGAGGGCGCCGTCGGCGATGTTCATGGCCGCGCGGACGGCGTCGACAAGCGGAAGGTCGGACATCGACTCGATCAGATGGGCCACTACCTCGGTGTCGGTGTCACTGCGAAAGGTGTGACCGTCGGCCTCGAGCTTCGCCTTGAGGTCGGCCCAGTTCTCGATGATGCCGTTATGGACCACCACGACGCTCTCGTCGCAGTCGAAGTGAGGATGGGCATTGATCGAATTGGGCGCGCCGTGGGTGGCCCAGCGGGTGTGACCGATCCCCGAGACTGCTCTCGGGGGCGGGTCGTCTGCGAGCAGCTTCTCCAGATCGGCGATCCGACCGGCACCTTTGCGCACGGTCAGCTTGCCTTCGTAGTTGAGGGCGACTCCTGCCGAGTCGTACCCCCGGTATTCCAGCCGGGCGAGGCCCGGCACAAGCACGTCGATTACCTCACGCGGGCCGACGTATCCAACGATTCCACACATGTCGATACACCTTTGCTTCATTGACCGGCGCGCCCCGGGTTCGGGCTGCGCGGTCCCGGAGAATTACCTGGAAAAAGGGTGTGCGAAGTCAGGAGACTGACTTACCCGACCACCAGTTTCTGTGAACCGGAATCACTTCCGGGGTTTCATCTGATGGTTACGACCGGGCCGGCCGGGAAGGCATCCGCCGAATAGATCGATGACCTTCCTCCTCGTCACCTCGCTGCATGCGAGGTCTGGCGCTATTGGTTATGACACCCAGTGTTGGTCTCTTCGGTCACACCTCTCTTCCTAGAACGTCCGCAGCTGTTGCTGCAAGCCGGTCAGCGTAGTCGCTGGCTTGCTTTCCCGTAAGGGCTTCGACCATGACCCGCACCAATGGCTCTGTCCCCGATGGTCTCACCAGGACTCTCCCGTCCTCGCCGAGAAGGGCTTCGATGTCACCGACCTCATCCCAGAGCTCGCTGGCGCCTTCGATGTCGGCACCTCGTCGGATCGGCACATTGACGAGCACCTGGGGGTACTCGGTAATCGCCCCGGCGCGGAGGTCGCGCAACTCCCTGCCGGTTCCGGCTATCACGTTGAGCAGCCGCACAGCGGTCATCAGACCGTCCCCTGTGTTACCGGTGTCGGTGAAGATGATGTGACCCGACTGCTCCCCGCCCAGCAGCCCCCGTCGCTCCTCGAGTGCTTCCATCACATAGCGGTCACCGACCCGGGTGGTCACCAGCTCGACTCCGGCCTCTTTCATCGCTTTGTGGAGGCCGAGATTCGACATCACGGTGGCGACGAGAAGGTTGTTCTTCAGCTGGTCCTGGGACTTGAGATGCCGGGCGATGATCGCCATCACGACGTCTCCGTTGGCGACTTCGCCGTTTTCGTCGACGACGATGAGGCGGTCGGCGTCGCCGTCGAAACTAAGGCCGATCCTCCCCCGAGCAGCCGCCGCCAGGACCTCCGGATGGGTGGCGCCGCAGTTGAGGTTGATGTTGGTCCCGTCGGGAGCGTCGCTGAAACAGGCGATGTCTGCACCCAGCCTCGAGAACAATTCCGGCGCAGCCTTGTAGGCGGCGCCGTTGGCGCAGTCGAGGGCGATCTGGACACCGGACAGGTTGTACTTCGACGCCTTCGCCAGATGGTCGATGTAGCGGTAGATCGCGTCACGGTCCTCATGGCCGGTGCCGATGCCGTCGCCGATCGCGATCTTCGAGCCGGCGTCGCGAAGCCGGTCCTGGATGTCGTGTTCAACGTGGTCAGGAAGTTTCGAGCCGCGCGACGAGAGAAGCTTGATCCCGTTGTCTGCCGCCGGGTTGTGCGACGCGGAGACGATAGCTCCCATCGTGGCGGCCGAGGTTGCAGTGAGCTGGCTGATGCCTCCGCTCGGCATGACCCCCACGTCGATCGTGTCGATGCCAACCGATTGGAAACCGGCGCCGAGAGCTGCTGACAACATCGGTCCGGAGCGACGGGTGTCGCGGCCAATGAGGACGGGACCGCAATTCAGGTAGGAACCCGCCGCCTGACCAATGGCGAGGGCGAGCTCAACAGTGAGCTCGGAGCCGGCCGCGCCCCGGACGCCGTCGGTTCCGAAGATGTTCTTTCCATCGTCGAGGAGACGACGGAGGTCCACCATCAGCGCTTGGTGTACTGCGGTGCCCTGCGGGCCTTACGCAGACCGTACTTCTTGCTCTCGACCACACGGGCATCCCGGGTAAGGAGACCGGCCTTCTTCAGAACCGGGCGAAGTGATGGGTCGAGCTCGATCAGAGCCCGGGCGATGCCGAGTCGGAGCGCATCGACCTGGCCCGTGGTGCCGCCGCCTTCGAGCTTGGCGTGGATGTCATAGCGACCCTGGGAGTCGGTGAGCTGCAGTGGCTCCATGACCCGCATCCGGCCGGCCATGGTCGGGAAATAGTCTTCGAGGGTGCGACCGTTGAGGGTCACAGAGCCCGATCCGTCGTAGAAGCGAACACGGGCGACGGACGCCTTCCGGCGACCCGTGGTCTGGGTTAAGGGCTTGGGCATCAGACGTCTACCTTTCGGATGTCGAACTCGAGGGGCTGGGGCTGCTGAGCCGAGTGCTCATGCTCACCACCCGTGTAAACCTTCAGTTTGCGGGCCATTTGCCGGCCCAGCTTGGTCTTGGGCAGCATACCGACGACTGCACGTTCCACAATGGCCTCGGGGCGCCGTTCGAGGAGGCGTTCGAAGGTCTCCGCCTTGATCCCACCGGGGTAACCGGAGTGCCGGTAGTAGATCTTCGACTGGCTCTTGTCCGAGGTGACAGCGATCTTCTCGGCGTTGATGACGACTACGAAGTCACCACCATCGACGTGGGGCGCGTACGTCGGCTTGTTCTTCCCACGAAGAACCTGGGCGATCTCGGACGCGAGACGGCCCAGGGGAAGGCCGCTGGCGTCGACGACCCACCAGGATCGTTGGACGTCTCCGGCCTTGGGCGAATAAGTCTTGTTTCTCTTCATTGAAAACTGCCTCCGCAGGTTGAATTCACCCTGAATTCTGCTGGGTGCGTTTGGGAAAACGGTTCCGCTGCGGGAACCCCCACATGGTAAACGCGGCGAAAGTCAAAGGGAAATCGCTGGTAACCGCCGATCCAACAGCGCTCAATTTCACGGATGGTCCCTTCACTCTCACGCCCCGAACTCATTGACCACGGCCGGGGCAGTAGCCCACCGCGGAGAAGTAGCTAGTAGGAACATCATCCTACTTTAGGTATGCTCTCAGTATGAAGATCAGTATCAGCCTTGCGGGCGAGGACGTGGAATTCCTCGACGAGTACGCCAACTCTCAGGGACTCCGATCGCGGTCGGCAGTCGTCCGGACCGCGGTGCGCATGCTCCGCTCCTCGAAACTGGGCGATGCCTATGCCGATGCATGGCAGGAGTGGGAAGAGACGGAAGATTCAGAGGTTTGGGACAGGTCCGCAGCTGATGGTCTGGCCTGATGTTGCGGGGAGAGATCCGTTTGGTCGACTTCGGCCAGGCGATGCCCGGCGAATCCACTCGCCATAGGCCCGCAGTGATTGTCAGCAACGATGGCGCCAACTCGACGGCTGCTCGCCTCGGGAGAGGTGTCATCACGGTGGTCCCGATGACTTCGAACGTGAGTCGCGTCTATCCGTTTCAGGTGTTGGTGCCGGCAGTCGAGAGCGGGCTCGAGCACGACTCCAAGGCACAGGCGGAGCAGATCCGGTCGGTCTCGGTCGAGCGGGTGAGAAACGCCCTCGGCACCGTTCCGGCGCCACGCATGCTGGATCTCGACGAAGCGCTCCGGCTCCACCTGGCGCTCTGACCGCGGAAGGCGTACCTCAGTACTTCACTTCCCACAGGGTTAGACCGTGGGGTGGTGCCACCGTGCCCATTGTCGAGCGATTGCGCCTGCCGATGACCTCCCGCACCGAATCGAGGCGAGTGTGGCCCCGGGCCACGTCGTAACACGTGCCGACCAGGGAGCGAACCATCTGGTGGCAGAAGGCGTTGGCGGTGATCCAGAAGACCTGGCGGCCCTCTCCGGCGGCTTCCCATCGGGCAACTTCGACCCGTCGCACGTTGCTCTTGCCTTCGACCGACCTGCAGAAGGAGGTGAAGTCATGCTCGCCTACGAAGTGGGCCGCCGTGGCAGCCAACAGTTCGGGGTCAACAGCGTTCGCCATTGTCCATTCGAGGTGGCGATGCATCGGGTCGACCAGTCCCGACGTGTTTGCCATATACCGGTAGGTGCGCCTCGTTGCGGAGAACCGGGCGTTGAAGCCGTCCGGCGCTGTCGAACATCCGGTTACTACGATCTCGCCGCCCAGCATCGAGTTGAGGGACCTGGCGAGAGCGTCGACATCGACAGCGTCGACATCGACAGCTTCCGCCTCGAAGGAGACCACCTGGCCCCGGGCGTGGACCCCGGCGTCGGTGCGCCCGGCGACAGCGGTCGGGGGAGTCACACCAAGAACCTTGCCAAGAGCCGCTTCCAGTTCGCCCTGGACCGTGCGTTGGCCGTTTTGACGGGCGTAGCCACTGAAGTCGGTTCCGTCGTAAGACAGATCGAGCCGGTAGACGGGCATCAGAAAATAGAGGAGAAGGCGGCGAAGGGGACCGCGAGCAGAGCACGGAAGAGGAAAGCGACGGCGAAGCCGATCAATACCGACACCCCCGACTTCTTCAGGTCGAGATCAGTAACTTCCTGGGTGGCCACGACCAGAAGTGCCAGATACCAGACCAACCCGATCGCCCCGATCAGCTGCGAGCCGCTCAGGTCGAGCAGAAGAGGAAGGACCGTCAACCCGTGCACTCCCACCATCACCTGGGGCCGGGACATGTTGTCGAACATCCACCGTGCCACACCCCACGTAGCGAAGGCGAGGATCAGCCAGGAGACAACCGACCCGATGACCACTGAGAGCAGCGCGCGGAAGTCGAACGCCGAGAACGACGACAGGATGAAGAGCTGGCCCATGTAGACGAGCCCGCCGACGAGGGAGACCAGGATCGCTCCGTCAGCTGAAGAATCCCCGTCGAAGTAGGCCTGCTTGAACGCATCCCGATTGAACAGGGTTGCCCGGAAGGCACGGGACAAGATTTTGGTCACGGCGCAGCAGGTTAGCTCAGCGGCGCAGTCGTACCCTCGTAACGCTGTGGTCGCTGGCCTTCTCCAGGATCAGCCCGGCCCGATCGCGGGTGGGGAGGATGTTTTCGACGAGGTTCTTGAGGTTCACTTCCCGCCAGATGGAGGCGGCTGTCTCCAGCGCCTGCTCATCGCTGAGACCGGCGTACTTGCGGAAGTAGGCGTCGGGCTGGGTGAAAGCGGTGTCCCTCAGGCTGAGAAACCGCTGCAGATACCACGACTCGATGTCTGCGGGGTTGGCATCGACGAATATCGAAAAGTCGAAATAGTCGGACACGAACGCACCCGAATCTCCGGCCTGGAGGACGTTGAGGCCCTCGACGATGAGGATGTCCGGCCTGCGTATCGTCCGGACAGCGTCGGTAACAATGTCGTAGGCGACATGGGAGTAGACGGGGATCGCCAGCTCGTCCTCGCCGGCAGCTGCACGAGCAACGAACTCGATGAGTGCCTTGCGGTCGTAACTCTCCGGAAAGCCCTTGCGGTCCATGAGGCCTCGTGCCTCGAGCTCGGCGTTGGAGAGGAGGAAGCCATCGGTGGTCACCAGCTCCACGGCCGGGTGTTGCGGCCATCGCGCCAGCAGCGCCTGGAGCACCCGCGAAATCGTCGACTTACCAACAGCAACCGACCCGGCGACACCGATGATGAACGGGGTGGGCACCGGCGGAGCGCCGAGGAAGGTCTCGGTCACGGCCCCGAGGTGTGAGTTTGCCTGCACATGGAGGTTGAGCAGCCGGGAGAGCGGGAGATAGGTCGCCTCCACCATTGCCATGTCCAGGTTGACGCTGATACCCCTGATGCTCTCGACGTCCTCCTCGCTGAGAGTCAGCGGCGTGTTCGCCCGCAGGGCGGACCAGGATTCCTCGTCGAAATCACGATAGAAAGGAGAGGACACGGTCTAGAAGGATAGATGCCGGATGGTCCGTACAATGCCCGGGTGAAAACGGCACTCTCGTGGGTGATCACCATCCCGTTCGCGATCGGCTTCGGCCTCCTCCTGCTCGTGTTCGACATTGTCGGCCGCCTGGTCCGCCCGATTTCGTTCCGGGGCTTCGAATGGGTCATGGCGGGGCTGCAGTGGTCGTTGCTGCGCCTCTTCCAGATGTTCGGGACCACCATCGAGGTGGAACGTCCCGACGAGCTGATCCCAAGCACCGGTTATGCGATCCTGTCCAACCATCAGAGCCTGCTCGACATCGTGATGATCGGGGGGATCCTCGTCTCCAACTTCCCCAAGTACGTGGCGAAGAAGGAGCTGAGCAACTGGATTCCGTCGATATCGCTCAACCTGAAGCGGGGAGGAAACGCCCTCATCGACCGGGATGACCCGCGCCAGGCGATCAGAGCGATCAGGGACATGGCCCGGACAGCACAAGAACGCGGGGTGTCGGCAGTGATCTTCCCCGAGGGCCACCGCTCCAAAGACGGGAACCTGCTTCCATTCAAGACCGCAGGGGCGAAGGCGATGCTCAAGGCGGCGGACCGCCTGCCGGTCGTGCCGACGATCATCTCAGGCTCCTGGCAGTTGAACCAACTGTTCCCTTTCACGCCGGGGGTGAGGGTGCGGATCGCCTTCGGAGCCCCTATCGACCGCTATCCCGGGGACGAAGACGAGGTGATCCGCCAGGTAGAGGCCTGGATGCAGTCGAAATTGGTGACTGCATGATGCAAAAATGGGCTAAATCCCGCGCAGATGTGTCCGATACCTACCGTGTGACACAATTTCAGGCCACACTGACCGCCGCTGGCGACCCTGACCCCTTGCCCACCGTCGTCGAGTTGGACCAGGGCAATCTCGTGATTCAGTCCAACGGACAGCCGCTGGGCAACTGGCCCGTTTCCGATCTCGAATTCGTCCGTATCGTCGGTGGATTCCGGGTCACCCTCGATGGAGAGGTGGCCGTCCTCAAGCTGACCGAGTCCGATCAGTTCAACGCAGAGCTCCGCCAGTTGAACGAGGCCGCAGCCGAAGTTCTCCCGCCGAAGAAAGCAAGAAAGACGCGGGATCGTAGGGAACCATCGAAGCCGGCGGAACCAACCACCAACTCTGCGCCCGCAGAAACACGGACCAAGGCCGTCGCGACGGCACCGACAGCCGACGCCCCGAAAGAGGTCAAGGACCGCACCGTCACCAACTGGCTCGACGCCAAACTCGACGTCGCCGCCAAACGGGGCGGCAAATATGTCCCCGAGTGGGTCTTCACCAGAGGCGGAGTGGTTGTCGCTCTCCTCCTCGTCGTCGCCGTGGTGATCTTCCACGGGATGTTCTCAACAATCTTTTTGATCGTCGCCGCAATCGGGATGATCACGAGCGCCATCGCTCTCATGGACCAGGTGATCGCCACCAAGATCTTCCGGGGTGCATTCACCCCGACCCACGGCCTGATTGGCTCACTTTGTCTTATCCTTGTGGGTTTAGTCCTCGCTTCTCTGTGACGACAAAAGAACCGCCCCCTCGGGGGCGGTTCTCCTACATCATCTCTGCGCTGACTTAGACCAGTTCGATTATCGCTTCCTCGGTCGCGTCGCCACGACGGGGGCCGAGTTTGGTGATCCGGGTGTACCCCCCGGCCCTATCGGCATAGCGGGGAGCCACCTCGTCAAATAGCTTCACCACTGCCTCACGGTTGGTGATGTCCTTGAGCACCATCCGCTTGGCGTGGAGCTCGCCGGACCTCGCCTTGGTGATCATCTTCTCGGCGTACGGACGCACGGCTTTGGCCTTGGAGAAGGTTGTGATCACCTTGCCGTGGATGATCAGGTCAGAGGTCAGGTTGGCCAGGATCTTCCGCTCATGCGAAGGCGACCCGCCGAGACGGGGGCCTTTGCGGGGCCGTGGCATCAGGAACCGCTCCCGGCGTCGGCCAGGCTGAGTCCGAGCTCGTCGAGCTTGGCGGCAACCTCGTCGAGGCTCTTCTGGCCGAAGTTGGTGATGTTGAGCAAGTCGTCGGAGGTGCGCTCGACCAATTCGCCGACCGTCTTGATCTGGGCACGACGCAGGCAGTTGCGCGGACGCTCCGAGAGGTCGAGTGCCTCGATGGGCAGCTCGAGGTCGGGCGAGCCCGAGCTCTCGATCTGAACCTCTCCCAGTTCGAGGCCCTGGCCTTCGCCGATGTCGGCAAAGAGACCCATCAGCTCGCCGAGCGTCTTGCCCGCCGAACTAACCGCTTCAGCCGGGTCGATGGCGCCGTTGGTCTCGACATCGAGCACGAGCCGGTCGAAGTTGGTCATCTGACCGACCTGGGTGTTCTCCACGCGGTAGGAAACCTTGCGCACGGGAGAGAAGATCGAGTCGACCGGGATCACCCCAATGGTCGCCGAGCCGCCTTTGTTCGAGTCTGCGGTGCGGTACCCGACGCCGGGGGCAACGGCCATTTCCATCTCGATTCGCCCCGAGGCGCTGAGGGTGGCGATGTGGGCGTCCGGGTTTACCACCTCGACGCCGGCCGGAAGCTTGAGATCTCCGGCGGTCACCTCACCTGCACCCTTGGCGGACAGGTAGAGAGTCTCGGTGTCGTGGCCGTCCATGCGAATAACGATCCTCTTGATATTGAGGATGATGTCTACGACGTCCTCGACCACTCCAGTGATGGTGGAGAATTCATGCTCCACTCCCTCGATCTGGATCGTGGTGATGGCTGCGCCCGGGATCCGGGAGAGCAGGGTGCGGCGAAGCGTGTTACCGAGCGTGTACCCGAAACCTGGTTCGAGCGGTTCGACGATGATCCGCGAGCGGACATCGGAAATCGCTTCTTCTTCTATTTGGGGACGCTGAACGATTAACAAGGGTTACCTCACTTAGAGTAGAGCTCGACGATCAACTGCTCGTTGATGGCCGTGTCTATTTGGTCCCGACGGGGATGATCCTTTACGACCACCTTCCGCTCACCGGAATCAACCTGCATCCAGTCGGGAACGACTCGATCCTGGGTGTCCACCGCGTGCTGGACGACAATTATGTTCTGACTCCGCTCCTTGACAGTGATCACGTCACCGGGGCGGACCTGATACGACGGGATATCGACCTTCTTGCCATTGACGAGAAAGTGGCCGTGGTTGACGAGCTGGCGGGCCTGAGGCCTGGTGGCGGTCAGACCGGAACGCCATACGACGTTGTCGAGACGCTGCTCGAGCAGCAGGAGAAGGTTGTCACCGGTGATCCCGGGCCGACGGGCGGCCTCGTGGTAGTAGCGCCGGAACTGACGCTCCAGAACCCCGTACATGGTGCGCAGCTTCTGCTTCTCCCGCAGCTGGATGAGGTAGTCGCTCTCCCGGATTCGGCCCCGGCCGTGCTGGCCCGGAGGATAGGGACGACGATCGACGGGACACTTCTTCGACTGGCACAGCGGGGTGCGGGCGCGGCGGCAAGGCTTGTGGCGGGGACCTGTGTAGCGGGCCATCTAGCCACGCCTCCGCTTCTTGGGGCGGCAGCCGTTGTGGGGCAGGGGGGTCACATCTTTGATGAAGGTGACTTCCATGCCCATGTTCTGCAGAGTCCGCACCGCGGTGTCCCGGCCGGAGCCCGTGCCGCTGACAATGACATCGAGCTTGCGGATGCCGTGCTCCCCGGCGCGCCGGGCGGCCTCTTCGGCTGCGACCTGGGCGGCATAAGGCGTTGACTTGCGCGAACCCTTGTACCCCACCGAGCCTCCCGACGTCCAGGCGACGGAGCCGCCGTTGAGATCGGTGATGTTGATGATCGTGTTGTTGAAACTTGCTTTGATGTGGGCCTGGCCGTGGGAGATGTTCTTCCTCTCACGCCGGCGTACACGCTTGCTACCTGGTTGAGTCGCCACCGATTACTCCTACTTCGTGACCTTTTTCTTGCCGGCAATTGCAACGCGGCGGCCCTTGCGGGTCCGGGCGTTGGTGTGGGTGCGCTGCCCACGGACCGGGAGACCGCGACGATGGCGGATCCCCTGGTAGCTGCCGATCTCAATCTTGCGCTTGATGTTCTGCTGGACTTCTCGCCGCAGGTCACCCTCGACGTTGAAGGCAGCCTCGATGTGCCTCCGGATGCGCGCCACCTCGTCGTCGGTGAGCGACCGGATCTTGGTGTCCGGGTCGATGTCGGTCTCGGCGCAGACCTGGCGGGCCCGGGTCGGCCCGATGCCGTAAATGTATGTCAGCCCGATCTCGAGCCTCTTGTCACGTGGGAGGTCGACTCCCGCAATTCGTGCCACTCAGTGGTACCTCATCCTTGACGCTGCTTATGACGGGGGTTTTCGCAGATCACCCAGACGCGGCCACGGCGTCGGATGATCCGGCATTTCTCACACATCTTCTTGGTGGAAGGTCTAACTTTCATTCTGGTTTCTCCAAAAAATCTCTTGTCCCACGCTGCGGTCAGCCAGAAGGACCGTCATGGCGCGAGTATCACCGGGGCACACCCCGATGGCTGTTGAGCTGACTAAGGGGTTGTCCCGGCCGAATAATGTCGCTCCAACCACAAAAAGGGGCGGAGACCCCCAAATGTTAGCCACGACTGGCCGCCTCCTCAAATTCAACCGGTAGGGGCTCGTTGGCAGCGGTGAACACCATCGGGCCATCGGGGGTTATCGCCACTGTGTGCTCCCAGTGGGCGGAGAGGCTGCCGTCGGCGGTGCGTACCGTCCACCCATCGGGGTCGACCTTGGTGTGGCGCTTCCCGACGTTGAACATTGGCTCGATGCAGAGGGCCATGCCCTTGCGCAGCTTCATCCCGGTCCCTGGCTCGCCGTAGTTGGGGACCTGGGGCTCCTCGTGCATCTGACGGCCGATTCCATGGCCCACATACTCTTCGACAACGCCGTACCCGTGCTCGGAGCCGATCCGGGCGACCGCAGCACCGATGTCGCCGAGACGGTTACCGGCCTTGACCTGGCGAATGCCGGCCCACAACGCCTGCTCGGTGACGTCGATGAGATGCTTCGCCTCGGCGCTGATCTCTCCGATGCCGATAGTGAAGGCAGCGTCGCCGTGAAAACCCTCGTAGATCGCCCCGGCATCGACACTGAGGATGTCCCCCTCCTCGAGGCGGTACTCGGTGGGGATGCCGTGGACGATGACGTCGTTTGGCGACAGGCAAAGCGTCGCCGGGTACGAACCGTGATAGTTGAGAAACGACGAAGTACAGCCGTTGGCCTCGATGATCCGTCCGGAGATGGCCTCGAGGTCGAGCAGCGACGCTCCGGGCAGTGCAGCCTCTCTAACGGCCTGATGGACTGCGGCGACGGTGGCGCCGGCCTTTTCCATCTTGGCGAACTCACGACGGCTCTTGATGCTGATCATCGGGCCATCACGCCTCCGTTGGGGCGGATACGCCGAGCATGTCGAGGATCCGCTCGGTCACTTCGTCGAGGCCGCCGGTGCCGTCGACCCTGACTACCAGGCCGCGTTCCTCATAGGTCTCGAGCAGCGGCGCGGTCTGGTCGAGGTAGATCTGGAACCTGGTCCGGATCGTCTCCTCGGTGTCATCGGCGCGCCCGCGGGCGAGGAGCCGATCTGCCAGCGCCTCCCCATCGACTTCGAAAACCACCACATGGTCGAGCCCGCTCTCACCGATGAGGCCGTCGAGCGCCTTGACCTGGGCGGCGGTCCGGGGAAAGCCGTCTAGGATGTAACCATCGGCCGCATCGTCCATGCCGAGACGTCCCTCGAGCATCGCGACGGTTATCGCGTCGGGAACGTAGTCGCCGCGCTTCATGATCTCGTCGACCTGCAGGCCGAGATCGGTTCCAGTGGAGACGTGGTGGCGGAACATGTCACCGGTAGAGATATGAGGGATGCCCAGCCTCTCGGCGACGCGCTCGGCCTGGGTTCCCTTGCCGGCTCCAGGCGGCCCGACAAACAGAAGTTTCATCGTCACGTAAGGATGCCCTCGTAGTTACGCATCGTCAGCTGTGACTCGATCTGCTTCATGGTCTCCAGGGCGACCCCGACCACAATCAGGATCGATACCCCGGAGAATGCGATGGCAATCCCATAAACCGCACCGGCGATGGCAGGGAGCACCGAAATGGTGCCGAGGAATATCGAGCCGGGAAGCGTGATCCGGTTCAGGATGAATCCGAGATGCTTCGAGGTCTGCCGGCCGGGACGCACCCCGGGAACGAACCCACCCTGGCGCTGGATCATCTCCGCCTGTTTTTCCGGGTCGAACTGGATGGCTGTGTAGAAGTAGGTGAAGAAGATGACCAGGGCAAAGAGGATGAGGATGTACCACCAACTCACACCCTGGGCCCCACCGCCGAGGTTCTGGTCGATCCACCGGAAGGTCGCCTGCACCCACGCCGCATCCGAGGGAATGGCAGTGATGATCAGCGAGGGGATCAGCAGCACCGATGTGGCGAAGATGACCGGGATCACACCCGCGGTATTCACCTTCAACGGGATGTAGGTCGACTGGCCGCCCATGACCCTCCGTCCCCGGACCCGTTTGGCGAACTGGATGGGGATTCTGCGCTGCCCCTGGTCGACATAGATGATCGCCACGATCATCGCGGCGAACACAAGCATGATGAAGACGAAGCGGCCGGTGAATCCGACTGCTGCGGTCTGGCCCCAGATCTGGCCGAAGATGAAGGGGAACTGGCTGAGGATGGAGACGAAGATGATCAGCGACATTCCGTTGCCAACCCCGCGTTGTGTGATCAGCTCTCCGAGCCACATCACCATCGCAGTACCCGCGGTCATGGTGATGACGATGAGAATCACCCGTGCCGGTGTGTAGTTGGGTATCAGGTCGATCCCGCTGGTGAAACGGCCGGAGTGGAAGAGGAAGGTGAAACCGGTCGACTGGATCAACGCCAGTACGACGGTCACGTAACGGGTCCACTGGGTGATCACCTTTCGGCCCGATTCACCTTCGTCCTGAAGCGCCTGGAGCTTGGGTATGACCACCGTCAACAGCTGCATCATGATCGATGCAGTGATGTAAGGGATGATTCCCAGGGCAAACACGGAGAACTGCTCGAGGGCGCCTCCGGAGAACAGGTTGAGCAGCCCGTAGATGCCGCCAGCCTGTTGTTGAGATTGGAACAACGCGACGGCATCGAGGTCGATCCCGGGGACCGGGATGGTGGCACCGAGCCGGTAGACACCGAACATTGCGAGGGTGAAGAGGATCTTCGCCCGCAAGTCCGGGATCTTGAACATGTTTCTGTATATGGAGAGCATTTAGGTCCTAGGAGTCCGTTGGATGATGCCGTTGCCCAGATTGGCGATCAGGCGCGCACAGCTCGCAAGGCCGAGGTTTCGCCACTCCTCGGCCCGGAATGGCGAGGCCGAGAACGCAGCGAATGGTGATGCCTGGTCGTCAAGATGGGTGACATGCATTGTTCAACGGGCTCCTTTCGTCAGTGTCTACGTCGGGTTCAGAGAACCTCGACGGTGCCGCCGGCCTTTTCGATCTTCTCTTGTGCTGCCGCGCTAAACGCATGGGCTTTCACGGTCAGTGCCCTGTCGAGGTCGCCCTCGGCGAGCACCTTGACCAGGCCGCGATGGCGGATCAGGCCCTTGTCCCGCAGGGTCTCCGGGGTCACTTCGCTCCCCGCCTCGAAGTCGGCGAACGAGGTCAGGTTGACCACCGCGTACGGTACTTTGTTTGGATTGGCGAAGCCGCGGAGCTTGGGAAGGCGCATCGCCAATGGCGTCTGGCCACCCTCGAAACCGGGACGCAGCGAGTTGCGGGCCTTGAGGCCCTTGGTGCCACGGCCCGCGGTCTTGCCGCGGCGTCCACCCTCACCACGTCCGACCCGGATCTTCTTCTTCTTCGAACCCGGGGCCGGAGCGAGGTTGTGCAGTTTCAGCTGCTCTTTTTTCTCAGTCATAGGTAACTCACTAGATCGTTGTTCTCGCGTCAGTTCTCGTCGATTTCGACGAGGTGGCGGACCTTTTCCAGCATCCCGCGCAAGCTCGGAGTGTCATTGTGGACCCTGGACTGGCTTATCTTGCGCAAACCAAGGGACTCCACGGTCGCCCGGTTCTTCGGCTTCTGGCCGATCAGCGACCTTCTCAGGGTGACGGTGACCGTCTTGGTCTTGGCTTTGGCCATCATTCACCCGCCTTGGAGTGGGCCCGCAACGACTCTGTCGAGCGGTAGGCGTTGAGCAGCCCGGGAGGGACGATGTCCTCGGCCTTTTTGCCCCGCAAGCGGGCGACATCGTCGGGACGACGCTGGCCGGTCAGCGCGTTCATCGCGGCCTTCGCCACGTTGAGATGGGTCGGCGATCCGAGAGACTTGGCAAGGGCGTCCTTGACCCCTGCAGCCTCCAGGATTTGCCTGACCGCCCCACCGGCGATGACACCGGTACCCGGCGCAGCAGGCTTGATCAGCACCCGGGAAGCGCCGTGCTCGCCGATCTGCTGGTGGACCACCGTCTGGCCGGCCATTGGGATCTCGACCATGTCGCGGCGCGCGATCTCCATGCCCTTCTGGATGGCAGCAGGAACTTCTTTGGCTTTGCCGTATCCGACTCCGACCTTGCCGTTGCCGTCACCGACGACAACCAGCGCGGTGAAGCTGAAGCGACGTCCACCCTGGACGACCTTGGACACACGGTTGATCGTGATCACCCGTTCGTCGAACTGACTCTGTTGTTGATCGTCTCGTCGATTCTGCTGGGCCATCTTTCTCAGAACTCCAATCCGGATTCGCGGGCGGCTTCGGCGAGGGCCTTGATCTTGCCGTGGTATTTGTATCCGCCACGGTCGAAGACCACGGTGGTCACGCCGGCTTCTTTGGCGCGATCACCAAGGAGCTTGCCGACCTTGGCAGCCGTCTCCTCGGTGAGGGTTGCAGAGCGCAGGTCCTTCTCCTGTGACGAAGCTGAGGCAACTGTGTGCCCGGCGACGTCGTCGATGACCTGGACGTAGATGTATCGGTTGCTCCGGTATACGGCCATGCGGGGCCTTTCAGCCGTCCCTGACACGTGCTTGCGGACCCGGAAATGGCGGCGTCTGCGGGAGTCGGTGCGTGTGGCGCCCATCACTTACCTGCCTTTCCGGCCTTGCGGCGGACATGCTCGCCCTGGTACCGGATTCCCTTGCCCTTGTAGGGCTCGGGGGGGCGTACCTTGCGGATGTCGGCGGCGACCTGCCCCACCATCTCCTTGTCGATACCCGACACGATGATCTTGGTGGGCTCGGGAACGTCGAAGGTGATCCCTTCGGGGGCCTCGACACTCACCGAGTGGCTGAAACCGACCTGTAACTCCACATCGGAGCCTTTGAGAGCAGCGCGGTAGCCGACTCCCTGGATCTCCAGCTCCTTGGAGAAGCCCTCGGAGACACCTTGCACCATGTTGTAGAACAGGGCGCGGCTCAACCCGTGCAGTGCCTTTGATTGCGGGCTGTCGCCGTCCCGGGTCAGGTTGACGACGCCGTCTTCGTCGACGAATCCGACGCGGTCGGTGAAAGTGCGCGACAGCACTCCCTTGGAGCCCTTTACGGTCACCGAAGAGCCGTCGATCTTCACTTCGACCCCTGAAGGAATGTCGATCGGCATTTTTCCTATTCGACTCATATCACCACACCTCGCAGAGGACTTCGCCACCGAGACGGCGGCGGCGTGCTTCACGATCGGGTAGGAGGCCCTGGCTCGTGGACACCACGGCGATCCCGATGCCACCCTGGACGCGGGGCAGCTCACCGGCGCCGCGATAGACACGGTGACCGGGTTTGGAGATTCTCTTGATCCCCTCGATTGCCGGGCGGCGTTTCTCGCCGTAGCGGAGCACCAGCTCGAGCTGGCTGTGGGCGCCGACTTCGCTCAGCTCGAAACGGTCGATGAACCCTTCGTCGACGAGGATCTGGGCGATCCCGACCTTTACCTTGGACGCAGGCATCGCAACCCGTTCGTGCCCTACGGCGACCGCGTTGCGGATCCGGGTGAGCATGTCGGAGATGGGGTCGGTCACCATTACCATGATGCTTTCCTCACCCCGGGAAGCTCGCCTGCAGATGCCAGCTCGCGCACGCAGATACGGCACATCCCGAAGTCACGGAGATATGCACGTGAGCGCCCGCAGCGCTTGCAGCGGTTGTATCCACGCACTTTGAACTTCGGCTTGCGGTTTGCTTTTGCGATCAATGATTTCTTGGCCATCTAAATCTCCTATCAATCCCCTGTTTGCTTCCGGAACGGGAATCCGAAGGCTTCCAAAAGGGCCCTGGCCTGCTCGTTGTCAGTTGCGGTGGTACAGATGGTTATGTCCATCCCGCGAGTGCTGGTGACAGAGTCGAAGTCGATCTCGGGGAAGATCAGCTGCTCGGTCACGCCAAATGTGTAGTTGCCCCGGCCGTCGAACGACTTCGGGTTGAGCCCGCGGAAGTCACGGATACGGGGGATGGCAACAGCCAGCAAACGGTCGAAGAACTCCCACATCCGGGGCCCGCGCAACGTGACGGACGCTCCGACGTGGAGCCCCTCCCGGAGCTTGAAGCCGGCAATAGACTTCCTGGCGGCGTTCAGCTTGGCCTTCTGACCGGTGATGAGGCTGAGCTCCTCGGCCGCAGAGGTGACGACCTTGCGGTCGTTCACCGCATCGCCCACTCCCATGTTGACCACGATCTTCTCGAGAGTCGGGGTCTGCATCGGGTTGTCGAGGCCGAGAGTCTTCTGCAGCTCCGCAACGATTTCTTCTTTGTAACGGGTCTTGAGGCGCGGGGCGCTCACAGCTCACCTCCGCACTTGACGCAGACGCGGGCTTTCTCACCGTCGTCGTTGACCTTGTGCCCGATCCGGGTCGGACCGCACTTCTCACAGACGATCATGACGTTGGATGCGTCGATGGGCATGTCCTTGTCGATGATCCCGCCCTGCATCGTCTGGCCGGTGGGACGAGTATGCCGTTTGGCGGTATTGACCCCTTCCACCAGGACCTTGTTCTTGTCGCGGAGCACCTTGGTGATTTGTGATTCGACCCCGGCGTCCTTGCCGGAAATCACCATCACGGTGTCGCCCTTCTTGAGTTTCATATTCTCAAACCTCCAAAATCCGCTTGCCCTTGAGCGGAAGCCCCGGCCGACCGGCGTCTGTTCGACCGGCCAACGGACTCCTTCTCCGGGACAGATCTCGGTTTTCCCCAACGACGCGATCTGATGAACTTCTTGGAGCCGATCGGTCGAAGTCGGCCGGCAATTCAAGCTGCTTCATCTTCACAACACCTCCGGTGCGAGCGAGACGATCCTCATGAAGCGGCGGTCGCGGAGCTCGCGGGCCACCGGCCCGAAGATCCTCGTGCCCCGAGGCTGCTGGTTGATGTCGATGATCACGCAAGCGTTCTCATCGAAGCGGATGTATGACCCGTCGGGACGGCGGGACTCTTTGCGGGTGCGCACCACAACGGCGCGGACGACTTCGCCCTTCTTGACGGAGCCCCCCGGCGTCGCCTCTTTAACGGCACCGACAAAGATGTCACCGACCCCGGCGTAGCGGCGTGACGAGCCGCCGAGCACCCGGATACAGAGCACTTCGCGGGCACCGCTGTTGTCGGCAACCTTGACCCTCGATTCTTGCTGGATCATCTGGCACGCTCCAGGATCTCCACCACACGCCAGCGCTTCTGCTTCGAGAGCGGGCGGGTCTCCATGATCCGGACAGTGTCGCCGTTGTGGGCGTCATTGGTCTCGTCATGGGCATGGAACTTGGTGCTGGTTCGCACCACCTTGTCGTAGCGAGGGTGCGACGACTGCGTCGGGACCTCGACCGTCACGGTCTTGTCCCGGGAGTCGGAGACGACAACGCCCACGCGCGTCTTGCGACGATTCCTTGTTTCGTTGTCAGTCATCAGGCACTCTCCTCGACGGATGTGGCCGCCGCTAGCTCACGCTCGCGCAGCACGGTCAGGATGCGGGCGATGTCTCTCTTTACGTCTTTGATCCGCGAGGTGTTGTCGAGCTGGTTGGTAGCCACCTGGAATCGCAAGTTGAACTGCTCTTCCTTGGCCTCCGCGAGCGCCTCCAGCAGTTCTTCGCGGTCCATCTCTCGGACCTCAGAGGGGTTCATTGGTCCTCCCTGGATACGATGCGGGTCCTGATGGGCAGCTTGTGCCCCGCCTTGCGCAGCGCTTCGCGGGCAAGGTCCTCGGGCACACCGGCCAGCTCGAACATGACACGGCCCGGCTTGACAACAGCAACCCAGAACTCCGGGCTTCCCTTGCCGGACCCCATTCGGGTCTCCGCAGGCTTCTGTGTCACCGGCTTGTCGGGAAAGATGGTGATCCAGACCTTCCCGCCACGCTTGACGGCACGAGTTATGGCAACACGGGACGACTCGATCTGTCGGGATGTGATCCACCCCGGCTCGAGCGCCTGCAAACCAAACTCACCGAAGTTGACCTTTGTGCCACCTTTGGCGACGCCGGACATGCGTCCCCGGTGCATCTTGCGATGCTTGGTCCTTTTGGGCATCAACATGAACGGTTACTCCTCTTCGTCCTTGGAGCTGTTATCGGCAGCGGGTTCGGCGTCAGCCGAATCCGCAGTCTCAGCCGCGGACTCAGTTGCAACTTCTGCAACGGTCTCCGTGGCTACAGAAGCATCAGCTTCTGCAACGTCTTCGGTGTCAGCCGAAGACGCACGCTCTTGGACTTCAGTTGTTTCTTCTTCTTTGATCTCCGTTGTCTCTACGGTTTCCGCAGAATCCGCGACATCAGTTGTCTCTTCAATTGCCTTTTCCCCCGTAGCAGCAGAAGCTTTAGCTTCTGCAACGTCTTCGGCGCTAGCCGATGACGCGATGTCTTCGCGTTCGCTCTCGTATTGGATCTTGGCCTCGGCGGGAGTGGGGCGACGCCCTCCTCCGGCTTCGATGACGCGACGGGCGGCCTCTTTGGGGTCGGTCGACTCGACGAGGCGCTTGCCGCCACCCGCCTCGATGAGCCGGGGCTTGGCCCCTGCACCTGCCGCCTCTTCGGCGCGGGACTTGATGCTCTTGCGAGTGCGGCGCGGTCCGCCGGTGGCCAGGTCGGCCTCCGCGGCGATCTTGTCACCCGAAGGGATGCCGCTGATGACGACTTCACCCCGATAGACCCAGACCTTGACGCCGATCGCTCCCACCGTGGTGCGGGCTGTTGCAGTGCCATAGTCGATGTCGGCGCGCAGAGTGTGAAGCGGCACTCGTCCTTCGCGATACCACTCACGGCGGCCCATGTCGGCGCCGCCGAGACGACCCTTGCACTCAACCCTGACGCCTTCAGCGCCGGCCTTGAGAGCGGATTGCACCGCACGCTTCATGGCACGACGGAAAGCAATTCGATTCTCGAGCTGGTCGGCGATTCCCCTGGCGAGCAAGGCCGCATCGAGATCAGGGTCTTTCACTTCGTTGATATTGAGCTTGACCCGGCGGTTGGCCATCTTTTCCAACTCGGCGCGAAGGCGCTCCGCCTCCGAGCCCTTGCGCCCGATGACCACACCCGGGCGGGCGGTGTGGATGTCGACGATTAGCCGATCCCGCGTACGCTCGATGTCGATGCGGGACACTGCCCCTCGAACGAGGTCGTTGCGCAGGAAGTCACGGATCTGCCAGTCCTGGTTGACGAACTCGACATAGTCCTTCTTCGAGAACCATTTCGACTTCCAGTCGGTGGTTATTCCGAGGCGGAACGAGTATGGATGTACTTTCTGGCCCATTAGCTGGCCTCCTCTTCCCGGTCGGCAACGACAATTGTGATGTGGCTCATCCGCTTCTTGATCTGAGTGGCCCGGCCGCGAGCGCGGGGGCGGTACCGCTTGAGCGTTGGCCCTTCGTTGGCGAAAGCCTCGGCAACGAACAGTTCCGATGCGTCGAGGGCGTGATTGTGCTCGGCATTGGCGACAGCCGAGCGCAGTACCTTGGCCACGGTATGGGTGGCACCACGCGGGGTGAGGCGGAGGACATGTTCTGCCTCCTCCACGGGGAGTCCGCGCACCAGATCGAGGACACGGCGCACTTTGTACGGTGACTCCCTGATATAGCGGGCGTGAGCTTTGACTCTCATGATCGTTTCGCCGACTTCTCCGCATGGCCGCGGAAAGTCCGGGTGGGGGCGAACTCGCCCAGTTTGTGGCCGACCATCGACTCGGTGATGTAGACCGGCACGTGCTTGCGCCCGTCGTGGACGGCAATCGTGTGCCCGATCATCTCCGGGATGATGGTGGAGCGGCGCGACCAGGTCTTGATGACCCGCTTGCCCCCTGTCTTGTTGAGTTCGTCGACTTTTTTTGACAGATGGTCGTCGACGAAAGGGCCCTTCTTCAGGCTTCTGGCCATCAGCGCCTGCCTTTCTTGGTGCGAGCCTTCGCAGCAGAAGCGCAGCTTCTGCAGTGCGCCGACGTGCGTGGTTGAGATTCTCGGTTCATCAGCGCCTGCCCTTCTTCGTCCGTCGGCGCACGATGTACTTGTTGGAAGCTTTCTTCTTGCTCCGGGTGCGCCCTTCTTTCTTGCCCCATGGGCTCGAAGGATGGCGGCCACCGGAAGACTTGCCCTCACCACCACCGAGCGGGTGGTCGATCGGGTTCATGGCAACACCTCTGGTCTGGGGGCGCACGCCTTTCCAGCGGTTCCTGCCGGCCTTGCCCAGCTTGATCAGCTCGGCTTCGGTGTTTCCCACCTGGCCAACCGTTGCCCGGCAGTCGAGGGGCACCTGCCGCATCTCACCGGACGGGAGGCGGATCAGGGCAACGTTGCCCTCTTTGGACATCAGCTGCACTGCAGAGCCTGCCGACCGGCCCAACTTGGCACCGCCACCCGGGCGCATCTCGATGGCGTGGACGACCGTACCTGCGGGGATGTTACGCAAAGGAAGAGCGTTGCCGGGCCGAATTTCGGCGCGGGCACCGGACTCGAGCCGATCGTCGACCTTCAGGCCGACCGGGGCGAGGATGTAACGCTTCTCGCCGTCTGCATAGTTGAGCAGGGCGATGCGTGCGTTGCGGTTGGGGTCGTATTCGACGGTGGCGACACGTGCAGGAATGCCATCCTTGTCGCGGCGGAAGTCGACGATGCGATACCGCTGCTTGTGGCCGCCTCCGCGGTGGCGCGAGGTGACCCGCCCGTAGGAGTTGCGTCCACCGGAGCTTCCCTTTTTCGCAATAAGCGACTTCTCGGGCTCGTTGCCGGTTGTGATCTCGGCAAAGTCCGAGACCGTCTGGAACCGGCGGCCCGGAGAAGTCGGCTTGCGTTTCTTTATCGCCATCTCAGACTCCGAACAAATCGATTGAATTGCCATCGGCGAGGGTCACCAGAGCACGTTTGGTGTCCTTGCGCTTGCCGAACGTGTAACCCTGACGCTTGCGCTTGCCCTTCCGATTCATTGTGTTCACACGAACCACCCTGACCCCGAAGATGGTCTCAACGGCGTCGCGGATCTCGCTCTTGTTGGACCGGGGATCCACCTCGAAGGTGTAGGTGTTGTGGTGCTCGATGAGGTCGTAGGACTTCTCCGACACAACCGGATAGCGAACGACGTCGCGTGGATCCTTCATCAGGACTCACCCCCATCTTCCTTTACAAAATCCTCTGCAGATACCTCGTAGCTGCTCGCCTTGCCCACCGAACCAACCGTGTGCGAGGTGAACACCACCTGGTCGGACCAGAGGACGTCGTAGGGGGTGATCTGGCCCGGTTCGGTGAGCCTGACTTCGGGAAGGTTGCGGAAGGAGCGGCCTGCAGTGCTGTCGATCGCGCTGACCACCAGCAATGTCTTCCCGCCGGCGCCCATCGCCCCGAGGAGGCCGACGGCCTGCTTGGTCTTGGGGGCGGCCCAGTCGAGGTCCTCGACAACGAGCACGGCTGCTTCCGAAGCGCGGGCCGACAGGGCACTGCGCAGCGCCAGCTTCTTCATTTTTTTCGGGGTCCGCTGGGTGTAGTCACGAGGCTTCGGCCCGTGGGCGACGCCACCGCCGACCCAGTGCGGAGCACGAATCGAACCCTGACGGGCACGACCCAGGCCCTTCTGACGCCATGGCTTACGACCACCTCCGCGCACTTCGGCACGGGTCTTGGTCGACGCGGTCCCACGGCGGCGAGCTGCCAGCTGTGCGGTGACCACTTGATGGAGAACTGCGAGATTCGGCTCGATGCCGAAAATGTCGGCGTCGAGGCCGATGTCGCCCTTGGCCGAGCCGTCGGAAGCGAAGAGCTTCGCTCTCACATCAGCCACGAGCCTTCACCGCCTCTCGTACCAGCACGACCGAGCCTTTGGGGCCGGGAACCGACCCTTCCAGCAACAGGAGATCGTTCTCGGCGTCGACCCCGACGACATTCAGGTTGAGGGTCGTTACCTGCTCGCCACCCATGCGCCCTGCCATCTTCATCCCCTTGAAGACACGGGCCGGCGTGGCACAGGCACCAATCGAGCCAGGAGCGCGGTGCTTCTTGTGCGTACCGTGTGATGCTCCCAGGCCGGAGAAATTGTGACGCTTCATCACCCCGGCAAAACCCTTACCTTTGGAGACACCGGAGACGTCAGCTCGGGAACCGGCGGTGAAGACGTCGGCGATCTTGAATTCTTGTCCCAGTTGATACTCGCTGGGGTCGTCGACCCGGACCTCGATGAGCGTCCTGGCCGGTGCTACCCCGGCCTTGGCAAAGTGACCCGCATCGGGCTTGTTCACATTTGATGCCTTGACGTCACCAAACGAGATCTGGACGGCGTTGTAACCGTCGACCGCCATCGTCTTCAACTGGACGACGTGGCAGGGCCCGGCCTTGATGACGGTCACGGGCACTGCCCGAGCCTCCGCATCGAAGACCTGGGTCATGCCCAGCTTCTGTCCAATGATCGTGTTCATAAGGGTTTCTCTGTGCTCATAGCTTGATCTCTACCTCCACACCTGCCGGCAACTCGAGACGCATCAGCGAGTCGACCGTCTTCGGGGTCGGATCGAGGATATCGATCAGACGCTTGTGGATCCTCATCTCGAAGTGCTCCCTGGAGTCCTTGTCGACGTGCGGGCCCCGGATCACGCAGTACCGGTGAATCTCGGTTGGCAGCGGGATCGGGCCCTTGATCGTCGCCTGGGTCCGCACCACGGTCTCGGTGATCTTCTTCGAAGACTCATCGACCACGTTGTGGTCGTAAGCCTTGAGCCGGATGCGGATCTTCTGGGAGTCGCTCATTTATCGATCACTACTTGTTGATCTTGGTGACTCGACCGGCGCCCACGGTCCGACCACCCTCACGGATAGCAAACCGGAGACCTTCATCCATCGCGATCGGAGCGATCAACTCCACCGACATCTCAGTGTTATCCCCAGGCATGATCATCTGAGTGCCCTCCGGCAA
>JBHJOQ010000120.1:0-13733 GCA_050329555.1 Acidimicrobiia bacterium
CTGGTGCATGCCCACCTGCCCAGCACCGGTATCCTCGCCCGCCTGGCTTCAGAAGCCCCGGTGATATACACCGAGCACAACGTGGTCTCCTCGTACCGCCAGCCCACCCGGCTTCTGAATCGACTGACATACGGCCGGAACAGACGGTTGATCGCCGTCTCCGGGGCTGTGGCGGAATCAGTTGCCAATTACCCCGGCCCCGACCCGATCGTGGTCCCCAACGGGGTCTCGGTATCGGTGTCCGATGAGGATCGGCGAGCCGCCCGTGAGGAGCTCGGCATCTCCGACTCGACGTTGATGATCATCCATGTCGGGAACATCCGGCCCCACAAGGGCCACTCCAATCTCATCGCTGCGACCGCAAAGCTCAAGGGAGCGCTGGACGACTTCGTCGTGGTATCCATCGGCGGCGAGAAATACGACGGCGACCTGGCCCGGATCCAGGACGAGGCTGCCCGAGCGGGTGTCGCTGATGTGTTCCGGGCCCTTGGCCGCCGGGAGAACGCCCTATCGTTTGTGGCCGCGAGCGACGTGATGGCGAACCCTTCCGACCACGAGGGCCTACCGCTTGCGATTCTCGAGGCGATGAGCCTGGGCAAGCCGGTGGTGGCAACAGCAGTGGGTGGAGTGCCCTCGGTGATCGAGTCCGGGGTGAACGGCCTCCTGGTCCCTGCCGCCGATCCCGCTGCCCTGGCCGACTCACTCCGTGACCTGGCAGATGACGAAGAACTCCGATCAAGGCTCGGCGGACAGGCGAGGGAAGATGCCGCCGCCAAACATGGGCTCGAGGCAATGATCCGGACAGTCGAGGGCATCTACGACGAGGTCCTGGCCAACCTGAAGGTCTAGTGGTGCTCAGGCTTCGGGGGCCACCGACTCCCACGGCTGATACTGATAAGCGAACCCCATCGCACAGAGCATCGTCACCATGGCATGGAGAAGAAAGATGGCTGCGACCGCAGCCACCCAGGGCGAGAAGACCAGGTCGAGCAGCAGCACCAGGCCAACAACCCCGATCTGGGCACTCGCCACCGAGTTGGCCACCCATGCCGGCGACCATCCTCTGTCGGCAAGCTGATCGTAGACGTGGGAGCGATCTCCCCCGAATAGTGGCTGGCGTGCCACCGTGCGCCGGAGCAAGGTCACCGCGAGATCGACGATGAACACTCCGAACAGCGCAACACCCACGATCACCTCTGGCATCCAGTCACCCCCCGCATCGACCGGAGACGCAGTCGATGTCAATACGAAGTAGGTGAGCCCCGCTGCGACCACATAGGCGCCGCCGTCACCGAGGAACGCCTTCGCCGGCGGCCAGTTGAAGATCAGGAACCCGGCGAGAGCCCCGACCAATAGAAGGGGCGCGAAGGCTTCGCCGCCCCGGTTGAGGTTGAGGAACACCAATCCGATTGCCGAGACCAGGCCTGCCGAGCCGGCGACCCCGTCCGCGCCGTCGAGCAGATTCACAGCGTTGATGGCTACGACGAGCAAGGCCACCACAAAAGCGCCGGCCCGCAGGTCGTCCTCGGCACCAACCGAGAACACGAGCAGCACCCCGGCCAGGGCTCCCGCAGCCAGCCTCACAATCGGCGACAGCTGGCGCACGTCGTCATAGAGGCCGACCAACAGGAGCGCAGATGTCAGGGCCAGCAGCCAGACATCGAACTCACCGGCTGCTATCAGGCCGGCATGGAGGGCCAGGAACACTGCGATCCCCCCGACAATCGGGGTCTCTTTGTCGTGACCTTTCAAGTCCTCGTCGGGGCGGTCGACCAGGCCGATTCTGCCCGCTAGCAACCCGAGGAGCAGAACCACCGCGGCCGACACGGCCAGCGACAGCAGTGCGTACAGCGAGTTATCGGGCATCGAGCACCATCACGGACCGAGCCTATCCAGGACGCGGCCGCGTTCGTGGTTTAGCGTTGCTCGACAGGGTGGAGACTGGTCACGTCCCCCCATTCGAGAATGCTCAAGTCGTTCTCTCTCCACAGATCGTTGGCGATTGCAACCAGGAGCTCTCCGAGTTTCGGATGGCCCTGATCGGCAAGTGCCCGGATCACTCCAATGGTGTCGTTGAGGTGCTCCCGGCCGGGGACCCCTTGACGGGCGATGAGGATCTGTGGGTGGCGGCTCGGGACCAGAGGCACGTCTGCGAGTTGCTCGCTCAGCCTCTCCCCCGGCCGCAGCCCGGTGATGACGACATCGATGTCGACGTACGGGACCAGGCCGGCGAGGCGGATCATGCGATGAGCGAGATCGAGAATCCGCACCGGGCTCCCCATGTCGAGCACGAAGACCTCGCCGCCGTCGGAGATGCTCGCCGCCTGCAGCACGAGTTCAACGGCTTCGGCAACGGTCATGAAGTAGCGTTCGATGTCGGGATGGGACACCGTGACCGGCCCACCCTCCTGCACCTGCCGCTTGAAGGTCGGGACAACCGATCCGCGGCTCCCGAGGACATTCCCGAAACGAACGGCCGACCACTGCATATCTGTTGCCGCCTCGGCCCGGCTCTGAACGAGCATCTCGGCCACACGCTTCGACGACCCCATGACACTCTCGGGCTCGACAGCCTTGTCGGTCGAGATGAGGACGAAACTCCGGGTCGCCTCGCAGCGATCCGCCTCGTCAATGACATTGAGGGTCCCGTCGACGTTGGTCTTGATCGCCTCTTCGGGGCACTTCTCGAGGATCGGCACATGCTTGTGGGCTGCGGCGTGGAACACCACATCCGGCTGGTACCTGTCGAAAATCGCTGCAACCCGCCGCCGATCGCGAATGTCGGCCAGTTCGGTGACGACGCGGTCGCCGGCTCCTTTCCAACGCGCCGCTGCGTCGTGAAGGTGGGTCTCGTCGTTGTCGACCGCAATTACCTGGGCGCAGTCGAAACCGAGCGCCTGCTGGACGATTTCGGACCCGATCGAGCCTCCACCACCCGTGACCATCACTATGCGGTTCTTGAGAAAATCGGCAACCTCGCTCAGATCTGTGCTCACCGGAGTCCTGGGCAAGAGGTCCGTCAGCTCGAGATCGCGGATGTCGCGCGATGCGGCATGCCCGTCGAGGACAGTGTCGATCGCCGGGAGGATCCGCAGCCTCACTTCGACATCGATGCACAGGTCGACCAGTCTCCGTCCGATCTCGTCGGCGTCGTTGCTGGCAATCACTACCTGGTGGATGTCGAGCTTCGATACCAGCGCCGGCACGTCTTCGACGCCACCGAGAACCGGGAAGCCAGCAAGAACCCGGGACATGTCAGGGTGTGAGGACGTGTCGACAAAACCAACGATATGGAGATTCGCAGTCGAGTCCGAGCGATGGCGGGCGACCCGCACGGCATCGGCACCGACTCCGACGACGAGCGCCCGCTGCCGATCGCGGTCCAGGTCATTCATCCGCTGCTTGCTGAACAGCCTCGACCAAAAGCGAAGGCCACCCATCCCGGCCAGGCTGAGGAAGGTTCCCATCACCAGCACGGAAAGCGGAACGAGAGTACTCGGAGAGATGAAGCGCTGATACAGCCCAGCCAGAGCAATCATCACGACACCGGCACTCATCGCGGCGGCAACGACCCGCACCGCCTCTTCGATGCTTGCGTATCTCCAGACGTGGCCGTAATTGCCGAAGATGACGTTCGCCCCGAGATGGACCAGCATGATCAACGGCAGCGCCACGGCAAGCCGCGACCACCACGTTGTTGGAACCGTCTCGGTCGGATCCAGGGAACGGATCCCCAATGCCGCCGAGTACGCGACTGCAATCAAACCTGCTTCGATTACGGCGAGTGAGAAGTCTGCCCGAACGGTGCTGAGCCGGTGTGCGACTCTGATCCCCCACTTTTGCCCATCGCTATCTCGGACCATATGGTCGTCAAAAGCGCCCATTACTGCCTCCTAGGACCCATAAAATGAAACACTACCCCTCCGCCACCCTCGGTATTCGCTTGCCCCCAAGCGCTCCCCGGAAACCGGCAGACGCAAAGCCTATCACACACGCAGAGTGGTTGTGGGAAAAATCCCCAGCAGGGCGAAGGAGAGTTTCGCGTCCTTCCCACCTGGCCTTTTCCCAGATTGTCGATACCTGGCATCATGAGTATCGGAGGAACCAGTCTTGCGCATTGCTCATCTGACAACTGTCGATCTCAGCCTGAGATATCTCGTGCTACCCCAACTGGAAGCGGTCCGCGATCTCGGAGGCGACTCGATCGGCATATCGGCCCCCGGTGAGTTTGTCCCCGAGCTCACCGAGCGGGGGATCGTCCACATCCCTCTTCACCATTCGACCCGGAGCCTGGACCTTGGGAAAGACCTCAGGGCAATGGCGGAGCTGTGGAGGGTTCTCAGGTCGGAACGGCCCGACGTCCTCCACACCCATACCCCCAAACCGGGCGTCTACGGCAGGATCATTGGCCGGATCGCCGGAGTGCCCGTGGTCGTCAACACAATCCACGGGCTGTACGCAACCCGCGACGACTCTTTTCTCAAGCGTGCCATCGTCTACAGCCTGGAGGCGATTGCCTCTCGGTTCTCCGACCGTGAGCTGGTGCAGAGTGCTGAGGACTTCCAGTTTGTCGTCGATCGGGGGATCACCCGCCGCGCCCGAACGATCCTCCTCGGCAATGGCGTCGATCTCATCCGCTTCGACCCGTCCCTGATCAGCGAGGAGACCCGCCGCAAGATCAGAGCTTCAATTGGAGCGGGCGAGGAGGACATCGTCGTGGGGTCGGTCGGCCGTCTCGTCGCCGAGAAGGGATTCCCGGAGCTTTTCGAGGCAGCGAAGCAACTCGACGGGCGTTGCGTGATGGTGGCCATCGGCCCCAACGAACCGGACAAGGACGACGGGCTCGACGAGAGCTTCATCACCAACGCACTCGAACAGGGGATCCACCTTCCGGGTATGCAGACAAATGTCGACGAGTGGTACGCCGCAATGGATATCTTCGTCCTGGCCAGCCATCGCGAGGGCTTCCCCCGCGCTGCGATGGAGGCCGCGGCGATGGGCATGCCCGTCATCGCGACCGACATCAGGGGTTGCCGGGAGGTGGTCGACCACGAGGAGAACGGACTGCTCGTCCCGTTGAACGATCCCGATGCCCTTGCGGCAGCCATCAATGACCTGGCCGGGTCGCCGGACCGGCGAACCGCGATGGGCACAGCCTCGCGCTCGAAGGCCCTCTCCACGTTCGACGAGCGCCGAATCGTTAAGACCGTGCTGTCAGCGCAGCTTTCGGCTTTGCGCGAGAAGGGTCTGTTCCACCATCTCCAGGGCTCGGAGGACTTCGAATTGGAAATTCGGGCTGCGACTCCGGCGGATACGGCGATCCTCGCCCGCCTCCATGCCGACAGCATCGACACCGGCTTTCTCCGCACGCTGGGCGTCGGGTTTCTCCGGCACCTCTACGAATCGATGCTCCGCTACGAAGGGGCCACGGTGCTGGTGGCCACCGATCCGTATGGCCCGGTGGCCTTCGTGGCAGGGGTAAAGGATGTTGGAGCTTTCTACGGCCACTTCGCCAGGACCAAGGGCCCGATCGCCGGGATTTCCGCCATACCGCGACTGATCCGCCCCTCCGCCTGGCGGAAGATCTGGGAGACAGCGAGATACGACGGCGACCACCAGGAGACCGGGGCCGAACTCCTCTCGATGGCCGTGGCCCCCAGTTACCGGCGCAGAGGGCTTGGCGGTGCGTTGGCTTCGCGACTACTCGACGAGCTTGTTAGTGCCGGAATCGCCCGGGTCAAGGTGGTAGTCGGTACTGACAATTCGGGAGCGCGAAAGCTATACGAATCAGTTGGTTTCGTCGCCATGGACACGATCGAAGTGCACCGCGGGGAGCAGTCGATCGTGTTGGTCAGCGAGCGGACGCCGCCTGTTTCACCACAGGTGATTCCGGCCGACTGACATTTGTATTGACAGTCGGCGAACCTAGTGCCACGCTGACCGGCCTGGATTGAGGGACATCTTTGTAAGGATTAGGAAGGAACCAAGGTGAGTGGCAGTGGCTGAAACAAGGGATGAAATCAAGAGCTACATCGAGAAGGAGTTCCCCGGGAGCTCCGGCGTCGACCTCGACAACGTCGACCTGCTCGAGGAGGAGATCGTCGACTCACTCGGCATCTTCACACTGATCAGTTTCATCGAGGACAGGTTCGGGGTGTCGATCGACCCCGCCGACATCAATCTCGACAACTTCCAGACTCTGGACACTATCACCGAGCTGGTCGAGGGCCGCAAGTAGGTCCGATCACGCCCTTTCGCTGAGCGACCGTCGATCGACCTTCCCGGTTGAGGTCTTAGGTAGTTCGTCAACCATGGTGATCGATTCGGGGACCATGTAGGCGGGCAACCTTTCCCCGCAGAACCGCTGGAGATCGGCAGCGGTGATTTCTTCGCTGACTGCTGCAAAACATATGATGCGGTTGGTTACCATGTCGTCGGGGACGGCGATAGCGGCCACTTCGAGGACAGCGGGGTGGGCACTGAGGGCCGCTTCGATGTCGCCGAGCTCGATCCTGTAGCCCCGGCTCTTGATCTGGTTGTCCCGGCGCCCGATGAACCTGTAATTTCCGTCGTCCAGCTCTTCGACGAGATCCCCGGTGCGATAGACCTTGTCCCCGAGGTGGCGGTCGATGGGGCTGGAGATCAGTTTCCTCGCGGTCAGCTCGGGATCACCCCAATAGCCGGCCATGACGGTTGGCCCGCGGACCAGCAGCTCTCCGACCTCACCTGGCTCGACCGGACGGTCCTCCTCATCGACGACAAACGTCTCGACATCGGCGATGGCCTTGCCGATCGAAATCGTCGGGCCATCTTCGGGGGGTCGATCCCAGACCGAGTACGCGGTGCAGACATTGGTTTCGGTCGGACCGTAGAGATTGGCGAAATGGACGTGGCCCAGTTTCGACATCAGACGGGACAGATACTTGGTCGGGAATACCTCGCCGGCGAACAGGAGCGTCTTCAGGCCGGGAAGATCTCCAGCTTCCAAACCTCCGAGCTCCACGAGCATGGTGAGGATCGAAGGCACCGAGTACCAGACGGTTATCCCCTGCTCTTCAATGAACTTCTTGATCTCGGCGGGGAGCATCGAGACCGCCTTCGGCACCAGGTAGACCGTAGCTCCGGTACAGACGGCTGCATATAGATCGAACGTCGACAGGTCGAAATGGAACGGGGCGTGGCTGGAGAGTCGGTCGTCATGGGTCACCCCGTACTCCTCGACGGCCCATTCGACGAAGGAAAGACAGTTCTGATGGCTCAGCATCACGCCTTTGGGATCGCCTGTCGAGCCCGACGTGTACAGGATGTAGGCCAGGTCCTGGGAAACCACACGGGGCAGTTCTGCCTCCCCCGCTTCGTCGACCCAGCGGCGGGCATACACATCGAGCCCATCGATGGTGATCGGTTCCTCAGCATCCATCGCCACGATGCTCTCGACCCCGACGGCTGCGAACGCGGGCCACTGACCCTTCTTGCCCGTCGAGCTGATGAGCACCTTGACCCCGCAGTTGCCCGCTATGTATCCGGCGCGATGGTCCTTGGACGAAGGGTCGATCGGCACATAGGCGGCACCGGCCTTGAGAGCCCCGTAGATCCCGATCACTGCGTTCAGGGACTTGGGGAGGAACAATCCGACCCGGTCGCCGATTCCGACACCCAGCTCGACCAGGCGAGCGGCGAGGCGGTCCGACGCAGCATCGAGCTCGGCGTAGCTGAGGGTCCCTTCACGAGCGACGACAGCCGGCCAGTCCGGGTACGCGACCGCCGATTCCACCAGCTTTTCGTGAAGTAGAGACATCAAAGGCCGAGGTGTCGGGCGATCACGTTCTTCTGGATCTCGGTCGTGCCCGAGTAGATCTTGCTGGCCAGCGCGTCACGAACGTCGCGCTCGATCTCGGTCTCCTTCATGTAGCCCGCACCACCGTGAATCTGCACAGCATCCAGACTCGTCTGGACGAAAGCCTCACTGATGTAGTACTTGACCATCGAGGCGTCCATGGCCTTCGCCGTGCCCTGGTCACGCTCCCAGGCCAGCCGGTAGAGAAGCAGACGCGATGTCTCCAACCTTGTCTTCATCTCGGCGATCTTGTGGGAGACGGCCTGGAACTTTCCAATCGACTGGCCGAACTGTTTGCGCTCGGTCGCGTAAGCAATGCACTCTTCTAGCTTGCGCTCCATGGCCCCGACTGCAGGGGCGAGGATGCAGCTTCGCTCCCACTCGATCGAGTGATTGAAAACCATCATCCCGGAGCCAACCTTGCCGAGAAGATTCTCACCGGGCACAACACATTCGCTGAAGCTGAGGCCCGACATCGGCGACGTGCGCAAGCCCATCTTGTCGAAAGGAGCCTCGACTTCCAGCCCGGGCGTGCCGGCTTCCACGACGAGGGCGCACAGGCCGGCCCAGCCCTTCGACCTGTCGATCGAGGCGAAGACCACAACGATGTCGGCGACAGGAGCGTTGGTCACGTACGTCTTCGTCCCGTTGATCACGAAGTTGTCGCCGTCCCTGCGAACCGTCGAGTGGAGCGCGTACGCATCTGAGCCGGTGTCAGGCTCGGTTATCGCCTGGCCGCTGATCAGAGACCCGTCAAAGAGGCCGGGGAGCCAGCGCTGTTTCTGCTCGTCGGTGCCGAACCGGTCAATCGGTGTGGTTCCTGCCCACATATGGGCGCCCAGCGAGAAGAGGAGGCCATTGTCCTTGCACCCGTAGCCGAGTGCCTCAAAAGCCATCACGGTGGTCAGAGCAGTTGCGCCCTGGCCCCCGTGGTCAGTCGGATAGGGAAGCCCCTGGATTCCGAACGCCCCACATTTCTTCCAACCATCTGCGTTGAACTCACCACGTTGATCACGTCCGAGCAGGTCGTCGTTGAGCTCGTTCTTTGCAAACTCCTTGACGGCTGCGCGGTAGTCGACCTGTTCTTCAGTCCAAGAGAAATCCACCCTCTAGCCTCTCTTTCTCTTTGCGGTATGCTGTACATCGTAGTTGCCGCTGGGGGGCGGTCCCACAAGAAATCTTGGGGGTCTAATCTGTCGGCTCATCGTATGGGGGAAATCAATGCCAACTAGCCAGCAGCACGCGAGCATCGTCGTGTCCGACCTCGTAAAGGTCTACGACCCTTCGCCACGCTGGATGAGCCTTCTCGTGAGGTCCAACCTCAAGAGCTCCGTCACCGCCGTCAGCGACATCAGCTTCGAGGTGCAGCCTGGTGAGATCTGTGCCGTCCTCGGACCCAACGGCGCCGGGAAGACCACCATGTTCCGGGTCCTGGTCGGTCTTACCACCCCCACCTCCGGCTCGGCCACGGTCATGGGTTACAACGCCGACAAAGAAGCGGTCAACGTACGCAAGGTGGTGGGCTGGATGCCCGCCGACCAGCGCGCCTTGCTGATGCGACATTCCGTCAATGAAAACCTCCGCTTCCACGGACAGCTCCAGGGAATGGAAGGCGATGAGATGGATCGGGCAATCGACGAGACCCTGGAACTCGTCGGCCTCGACGGATGGGGCACCAGCACCTGTTTCGCTCTGTCGACCGGCATGAAAGCTCGACTCCAACTCGCCAGGGCCCTCCTCCACAAGCCCAGCGTCCTGATCCTCGACGAGCCGACAGGAGCCGTCGACCCGGTTGCCTCACACGAGCTGGTCCATCTCATCAGGGACATAGTCTCCGAGCGCCAGATCGCAGCGCTGATCAGCTCCCACCGCCTCGAGGAGATCGAGACCCTCCACTCGCGGGTCCTCCTCCTCGATGAGGGCCGGGTTCGCTATGACGGAGAACTCAACGCCCTCCGCGACCAGTACGCAGGGCCGAGGCTGACGATCGAGTTCCGCAACGCCGACAGCGCTGCCGCAGCCGGGCTCGCCCTCAAAACCGCCCAGATCGGCGCGGTCTCCCACCAAGGGGAGAACGGGATCGTATGCGAGCTCAACCCCAACGTCACCCACGCCAACGTCCTCGGCCTTCTCCAATCGCAAACCGAAGATATGGTCTCGCTCCAGGAGAGCGCAACCCCGCTCACCGCGATACTCGCCAACGTCTACCGGGACAAGCAGGGGGTCCAAAGTGACAGCTGAAACAACCCCGCGCCGGACCAGCCCGGGATGGCGGAAGACCGCCGGCGCGTTCCTTCGCGTCGACGTCATCGAGGAGGTCAACTATCCGTTGACCCTGGTGATGAACCTGCTCGGTGTGGTCGTCCCCCTCGTCCCGTTTTTCTTCATCAGTGAGCTGGTCGGGAACTCGAGGACTGTGGGTGGGGACTACCTGACCTTCACCGTTATCGGGCTCGGCCTGACCGCAATGCTGACCGGGGCGATGTCCGGGTTTGGCAGCTCCCTGCAGCGGGCGTTCCAACGAGGGACGATGGAAGTCTTCCTCGTGGAACCGGTGCCGTGGACCATTCTCCCCCTCGCCATGAACCAGTGGACCCTGATGTTCGGGGCCCTTTCCGGCCTTCTCATCTTCGGTGTCGGCTGGCTCATGGGCGCCAGCTTCATAGTGGCAGGGATCCCGGTGGCGATTCTCATCGCCATCCTCGGCATGATCTCCTCCACGGCGATCGGGATCTGCTCTGCGGCCATCCTCCTGTTGACGCTGAAGTCCGCACCCCTGATCAGGCTCTACTCCCTCGCAGCGTCGCTGCTGGCAGGGAGCATCTTCTCGGTGAACCAGCTCCCGGACTGGGCGAGGATGATCAGCTACGCATTGCCCCACACATATGTGATCAATGCCACGCGGACGGCCCTCATGGACGATCCGGGGACGTTCCAGATGTCGACCACGACCGCGATCATCGCCCTGGTCATCTTCAACGTGGTATTCCTGGTTGGAGGCTTCTGGATCTTCCGCAAGGCCCTCGAGCTGTCCCGCAAGATGGGAACCCTCGGTGGCTACTAGGGCATGAACGGGTCTGCCGGGGATCTGCCGACAGTCCTCTTCGTGGTGACCCCCGCCCAGATGGGCGGCTCCAACCGGAGCATGGTCACCCTGCTCCAATCGCTCGAGGGCCGGGTAAATCGTGTCCTGGCTATGCCCTCCTTCGGGTCGTTCCGCGAGGTCGCCGAAGCGGCGCACCTGGCTGACGAATACATCGACTTGCCCCGCAAGCCGGGATCGCCCTTCGACCGCTTCCTCCGGATGGGAGCTGGCCTGAAAGTCGCATTGTGGGTGATGCGGAGACGGTCACAGGTATCAGCGATCCACGCCAACGCACTCACCGGGCTCAACATGAGCGTCCCGGCCGCCATCCTGCACAAGGGAAACACTGTGGTGTGGATCCATGACCCCGTCGGATCACCATGGGGCAACCGCCTCGGTCCGATAATTCGCCGCCTCGTGCCCGGGTTGAAGATCGCCGCAGTGTCTCGCGTCGCCGAGGGGGTAGCGGTCGAGAACGGATTGTGCGAGAGGGGCGCAGCTCACCTGATCCCCAACCCGATCGATCCCGCCGATGTCGTGCCGCTGTCCTCGACGAGGTCCGGCACCAGACTGTCCGTCGGGGTTCTGGGCGGCGCCTCCCACCGGAAGGGCTTCGACCTTCTTCCCGACACCATCGAATCACTCGACGACGACAGCATTGAGTGGCACCTTTTCGTCTCCTCGACCGTCGAGCCCGGGATGGAGCCCACGTGGCAGCGGCTGCGCGCCCTGCAGGCCAAGAACGTGAAAGTCCACGACAAGGTCTTCGACGTTGCCTCCGTCTACGGCCAACTCGACATCGTCTTCTGCCCGTCGCGCAACGAATCGTTCTGCCGGGTGGCCGCGGAGGCCATGATCAACGGGATACCCGTGGTCGGCAGTGACATCGAGCCGCTCCGGGATCTGCTCGGAGAGGAGAAGGCGGGGATCATCTTCAGCAATGACGACCCGGCCGAGGCTGCCGCTGCACTCCGGCGCCTGATTGGCGACTCCGGCTTGCGCGATCGAATGGGAACCGAGGGCAAGCGGCGCTCGGAGCCCTTCCAGCCCGGGGCCATCGCTGACCAATTGCTGGAACTCTACGGGGTCTGACCAACCCCGATCACTCGAACGGGTCGAAATCCTCCGGGTCGGGATAGTCGACAGAAATCCTCGCTTCAGTCATCGCGGCGTCGTCTGTCATCTCGACATCAGGCGTTCCGATCACACCAACCGCAGAACCGATAGAAACCCGTTCTCCTTCGTTCACCATCTTCTTCTTGAGGACCATGTTGCTCTCGGCGCAGGTCAGGCGAATCACCACCGAGCCCCGGCCTTCCCGCCGATAGGTTCCATCGTTGATCTTTCGCTGGCGTAGCCGCGATGTCGAACCGAGAAGAGAGGCCCGTTTCGTCCGCTGCAGCGCCATGAAATCGTCGATCGAGATGTCGCAGAGGGCCGTGCCGAACGACAGCGGGTCACCCTCGTTGACATACCAGTTGACCAGCTCTCCGCCGCGGAACGCAGCGTTGTCGGGCGGGACAGTCACCTGTAACAACATCTAACCCACTTCTCCCTTGATCTCCTCGACGTGTCTTGCTGATCGCCTCATCCGTGAAGACACGAGCGAAACAAGCCGTTTCCACTGCCATGAGGCCGCCGCGACCACGAGGCGCGCCCTCGTTCCGATGTTAGGCGAAGCCCCCGAAACCGGATATCCGAGCTCCTCGAGAAGGTCGCCGGCGATTGCCTCGAAGAGGTTCTGGTCGCCCGGTGAAATCTCCTCCTCCCAGGCACGCAGCCCCCCTGTAATCGGCCGAGACAGGTTCTTGAAGGCTTCCGGATCTTTTGTGCTTGCGATGAACTCCTTCGACTTCTCGTGGTAACGGAGCATCCCGTACTCGAACTCGATGCCGAGGAAATCGCAGACCGTGCGGGCCACCATCTCGGGTTCGGCGACGACATCCTCGTAGCGGACCTCCATGTACCGGTCTGCGCCGATCGCCCGGCCGGCGGCCCGGCCCCGCCTGACCCGGTTCTTCCAGTGGTTGGCCGCTTCGGCCATCGTTTCCGGCCCCCACTCGGGTCGTTCGAGGTAGGAGAGGGCAACCGCCCGGCCGTCGCGGATGATGTGGACGAACTTCGCCTCGGGAAACAATTCGGCGAGCAACTCGATCTGGGTCACGCTGCCCGGTGTCTTGTCGCCGTACAGCTTCTTGCCGTCCCTTTCGGCATAGGCTGCAAAAACAGCTCTCACCGCCCCGGCGTAGGACTTCGGCCGGGCCCTGTCCAGGGCGCTCCTCACAGCCTCGACTTCGAGACCCTGTCGAACGAAATTGGCATCGCCGAAGAGGTCGGCCACAAAGGCATCGCTGTCGAAGCCGGCTTCCGCCTCGTACCTCGACCGAACCTTGGCCAGGGGTCCGATGAAGTGAGATTCATGAGTCATCGCCAGCGCCGAATGGGAGTCGAAGATGTTGCGGAGCAGGGTCGTGCCTGAACGTCCGCAACCGACGAACTGGGGGAACACCGGGTCGCTCATGACAAATCGCCTTTCCTCACCTTCTCCCCCGCCAGGTGCAGCCGTCAGGACATCAGACGAAGTCAATGGCCTTGAGGATCCTGTGCACCTCGACACCGATCGGGCCCATGCGATCGACCGGGAAGTGGGCGAAGTCGACCTGCTCCTCGACCCCCATGTTCTTCAGAATCCGGTCGATGTCGACAATGGCGAAATTCAACTCGGCTGACAGCTCGGCGAGGGCGATGGTGAACTCTCTGCGACGTGCCGCATGCGCCGTCTTCACCAGTTGGTAGTTGTGGGTCGGGTTT
>JBHJOQ010000060.1:0-41890 GCA_050329555.1 Acidimicrobiia bacterium
TTTTGGGATCGCCCTTCTTTTTGTGATGGATGACGAGAGCGGTCACCTCAGGGAGCCTCTTGCGGAAAATGAGATCCTTGCCGCCGGAGTTCTGGCGCAACACGGAGATGAGGGCGAGGGTGACTCCCAGGTAGAGGTCGCGGCGGTCGCCAACGCGCAACCCCCTCCAGACACGGGCATACCCGGCCGTCTTCAGGTCCGTGCTACCCAACAATGTGCGAAAAGCCCTGTTCATCTTCTACCGTGGTCCAACCCTAGAACAGAAAAGCGGTATGCGAAACAAGAAGTTTGTCCAAGTCGTCGTCTGGGTCACTGTCAGCGCGATGGTGCTCAGCCTCGCCATCGCCGCCATCAGCCTCTTCTGATGCCATTTGCCGAGGGCGAACCCGCCCTCCTGATCGACGGGAAGGGCCGGCACTTCCTTCTCAAGCTCGACAGCACCCGCACCTTCCAGTACCACCAGGGCGCGATACCGCACACCGATCTCATCGGCGCCGAGGACGGCACGAGATTCAAGTCCAGCGGGGGAGGGGAGCTGCTCCTGCTCAGTCCCCGCCTCGCCGACTACATCCTCAAGATGAAGCGGGGGGCTCAGGTCGTCTACCCGAAAGACCTCGGGCCGATCCTCGTGTACACCGATATCGCGCCCGGTCAGAGGGTCCTTGAAGCCGGCACCGGGAGCGGCTCGCTGACAATGACTCTGCTCCGCGCCGTCGGGTCGGAGGGCACAGTCGTCTCCGTTGACATCCGTGAAGACCATTCCAATCACGCCCGGAAGGCGATATCCCGGTGGTTTGGCGAGATCCCTCCCAATCTCGATCTCAGGGTCGGAGATGTCACCGACTTCGTCGAGGAAGTCGACCCGGATCGCCTGGTCCTTGACCTGCCCGAGCCCTGGCCGGTGCTCGAAGCCGCGGCCCGGCACATGCGGCCCGGTGGTGTCGTCTGCGCCTATCTGCCGACTGTTCCCCAGGTCCAGACCACAGTCGAGCACGCCGCCGGGCTCGGCGCCTTCGCTGAAGTCGAGGTGCAGGAGTTCCTGATGCGCGAGTGGAACGTCTCTGGGAGGAGTGTCCGCCCCGAGCACTCGATGGTCGGCCACACCGGCTTTCTGGTGTTCATGCGCCGGGTCCACGGGGGTGTTAGCGCAAGCAAGTAGGCTCGCAGGCGGGTCCGCGAGGCCTATTTCATTAAGACTCGAAGTAACTCAAGCTATTCGTATACTGCCTAGAGGCGACCAAACAGGAAAGGAAGCCGTGGACGATAGACGGACACAGGACGACGCAGCCCAGTTGCGACGATTGGTGCAGGCACTCGAAGAAGAAGTGTCCATCCTGCGCCGACGCGCGTCCGGCGCCCCTGAACAGATCCGCCAGCTCGAATCCGACCTCAACGAGACCAAGCAGCGCCTGGAGCGAGCCTCCGCCCAGAATGACAAGCTGGCCACAGTCCTAGAGGAAGCCAGACAGCAGCTGGGTGTCCTCCGCGAAGAAGTCGACAAGCTCACCGCACCTCCGAACAACTTCGGCACCGTATTACAGGTGAACGTTGACGGGTCTGTCGATGTGGCCACCGGCAACCGAAAACTGCGGGTTTCGGCTCAGCCGAATATCGAGGTCAAACAGCTCCAGATCGGCCAGGAAGTCCTTCTCAATGAAGCATTCAACATCATCGACGTCCGGGAATTCGAACAGGCCGGTGATGTGGTCCGGGTGCGGGAGACCCTCACCGACGGCCGCGTCGTGGTCATCGCCCGGGCAGACGAAGAGAGCGTACTCGCCCGCGCCGATGCGATGAAAGACACATTCATCCGTACCGGTGACTACGTCAGGATCGACAACAAGACACGCCTGATCCTCGAGAAGATGGAACGCCCCGAAGTCGAAGAGCTCGTCCTCGAAGAGGTCCCCGACATCACCTATGCAGACATCGGGGGACTGGCCAACCAGATCGAGCAGATACGGGACACAGTTGAGCTGCCATACCTGCACCGCGATCTCTTCCGCGAGTACGAGCTGGAACCGCCCAAAGGCATCCTCCTCTACGGTCCTCCCGGATGCGGGAAGACACTCATCGCCAAGGCCGTCGCCAACAGCCTCGCCAAGAAAGTCTCCGAACGGACGGGCAACCCCGACGTCCGCTCCTATTTCCTCAACATCAAAGGCCCGGAGCTGCTGAACAAGTGGGTCGGGGAGACCGAGCGCCAGATCAGGCTCATCTTCCAGAGGGCCAAGGAGAAGTCGGACGAGGGCGTCCCGGTGATCGTCTTCTTCGACGAGATGGATTCCCTGTTCCGCACCAGGGGAACCGGGATCAGCTCCGATGTCGAGTCGACGATCGTGCCTCAGCTCCTCTCCGAGCTCGACGGGGTTGAATCGCTCAAGAATGTCGTTGTGATCGGGGCATCAAACCGTGAGGACCTGATCGACCCGGCAATCCTGCGTCCGGGGCGACTCGACGTGAAGATCAAGATCAATCGCCCCGAACCGGAGGCCGCCCGGGAAATCTTCTCCATTTACTTCAGCGCCCAGACGCCGCTCGCGGAGGAGGGACTGAAACAGTTTGACGGTGATCGCGAGGCGTTTGTCCGCCATGTGATCGAAGTGACAGTCGAAGCGATGTACTCCGAAGACGACGAGAACCGGTTCCTCGAGGTCACGTACGCCGGTGGGGATCGCGAGGTCCTCTTCTTCAAGGATTTTGCCTCCGGAGCCATGATCGAGAACATCGTTCGCAGGGCGAAGAAGGACGCCATCAAGAGGCAGATCGCCGGCGGTGATCCCGGCGTCGCCGAACGCGACTTAGTGGCTGCGATCAAACAGGAGTTCCGGGAACAAGAAGACCTGCCCAACACCACCAACCCCGACGACTGGGCCAAGATCTCGGGCAAGAAGGGCGAGCGGATCGTTTACGTTCGGACCCTTGTGGGTGGTGACGACGAGAGTCGCGCGATCGAAAGAGTCTCGGGCGGCCAGTACCTGTAATGGCGATCCACAAGGTCCTCGGAACCGAGACCGAATACGGGATCACTGTCAAGGGAGAGCCCGGCTTCAACCCGGCTGTTGCCTCTTCCCTGATCGTCAACAGCTACCCGGGGCGCCGGGTACGGGTGCAATGGTCTTACGAAGAGGAGACCCCGGGCCGGGATGCCCGCGGCTTCGGCCATGAGACATACGGCCCTCTCGATCCCGAAGGGGCTGTCGTCAACTCGGTGCTCTCCAATGGTGCGCGTATGTACGTCGACCACGCCCATCCCGAGTATTCGGCACCGGAGAGCTACGACCCTCTGGAAGCCGCCCTGTATGACAAGGCTGGCGAGCTCATCATGCACCAGGCGGCGGTGGCGGCGGAGGAGCGCTCCGGAAACCTGGTTTCCCTCTACAAGAACAACTCCGACGGCAAAGGAAATTCTTACGGCGCACACGAGAACTATCTGCTGTCCCGGGAGACCCCGTTCGGCGATGTGATCCGCTACGGCATGACCTTTCTGGTGACCCGCCAGATCTTCACCGGGGCGGGGAAGGTCGGGTCGGAGAACGATCGCCCCAAGGTTCCGTTTCAGATCACCCAGCGCGCCGACTTCTTCGAAGAGGAAGTTGGGCTAGAGACCACCTTGAAACGGCCGATCATCAATACCAGGGACGAGCCGCACGGCGACCCGTCCAAATACCGTCGACTGCATGTGATCCTGGGAGATGCCAACCTTTCGGAGGTCCAGATCTTTCTCAAGTTGGGAACCACCGCCCTGATGCTGGCGGCTCTCGAAGATGGGGCGATTCCCGACCCTCTCGAGCTTGCCGACCCGGTTGAGTCATGCTGGCGGGTGAGCCACGACGTCGACCTCAACCGCCCGCTCGAGCTCGACGGGGGAGGCACGGCCACCGCCCTCGAACTTCAGGCCCGGTACCTCGAATGGCTTTCCAAGTATGTCGAAAAGGAACTAGACGACCCGGTCTGGACCCGCCTGGTCGAAGAGTGGGGGCGCACATTGACCGCGCTGGAATCCGATGTCGCTTCGCTTGCGGACACACTCGACTGGGTGGCCAAAAAGAAGGTATTCGACGGATTCGTCGAACGGGATGGGATCGACCGGGACGGTGCGAAGCTGCGGGCCTTCGACCTGCAGTATCACGATGTCAATCCCGATCGCGGGCTATACAAAAAAATGGCTGCGTCTGGACGATTCCGGCGGCTCTTCACCGATGAGGAGATAGCCGCTGCCACCTGCTACCCGCCGGAGAGGACGAGAGCGTTCTTCCGGGGGCGGTGCGTCGACCTGTTCCGGGATTCGGTGGTTGCTGCCAACTGGGATTCGCTCGTCTTCGACATCGGTGAGTCACACCTCAAGCGCGTTCCTATGATGGAGCCGCTGCGAGGGTCTGCCGATACCGTTGGTTCCTTGCTCGAACAGTCAGAAGACGCTGCTGATCTGATTCAGCGTTTGGGAGCATAGAAATGTTGGGCGCCCGTTGAAGTGTTTAGGAGGCTAGAAAATGGCTAAACAAGAGAGATCCGCAGACCGGCGGAAAGAGAAGGAAGAGAACTCCGAAGAGATCGATGTCGTAACAGAGAGCGATACCGATCTCGAGGCGCTCGACGAACTTCTCGACGAGATCGACGAGGTACTCGAAGAGAACGCTGAGGAGTTCGTCAAGAACTATGTCCAGAAAGGCGGAGAGTGAATCCGTCTCGCAACGGACCGTTGCCCATGGACGCGCCATCCCCCGGTTCGAGTTTCACCGATCTTCTCGACTCGATGGGTGCGCTCCCGACTCTGAACCTCCCGGCCGCGGAGAAGGCCCTCTCGGTGCCTGAGGGCACGACGGTGCTTGCCTTGCGCTACGGCGACGGTGTCGTCATGGCGGGCGACCGCAGGGCGACCGAGGGCCATCTCGTCGCCCACCGTCGAATCCGGAAGGTGTTTGCGGCCGACCGCTTCTCTGCTGTGGCCGTGGCAGGGACCGCCGGGCTCGCCATCGACATGGTGCGACTGTTCCAGGTCGAACTGGAGCACTACGAGAAGATCGAGGGTGTGCGGCTCTCGCTGGAGGGAAAGGCTTCTTTCCTCGCCCGGCTGGTCAGGAACCAGCTGCCGCTTGCCTTCCAGGGCCTGGTTGTGGTGCCGATGTTCGCCGGTTTCGACGAGGCGGAGAAGACGGGACGCCTCTATAGCTTCGACGTGGTCGGCGGCAGGTACGAGGAGATCGACTTCGGCAGCACCGGTTCGGGCTCCCGCCTCGCCAAGTCTTATCTACGCACCGTCTACCGCGAAGGCCTCACTGCTGAGGAAGCCGCTGGGTTCGCGGTCAACGCGCTGGTCTCGGCGTCGCAGGAGGACACCGCTACCGGTGGCCCCGACCTCAAACGAGGCATCTACCCCAACGTGGTGAGAATCGACGCTGCTGGTTTCGAGGAACTCGCTGATGACGTGGTCGCCCCGCTCGCCGAGCAAGCAGTGGAAGACATCCGATGACAATCCCGTTCTACGTCGCACCGGAGCAACTAGTCCGGGACAAGGCCGAGTTTGCCCGAAAGGGCATCGCCAGGGGCCGCTCGATCATTGCAGTCGACTACGCCGACGGCGTTCTGATGCTGGCCGAGAACCCATCTACTGCGTTGCACAAGATCTCCGAGGTCTACGACCGGATCGCGTTCGCCGGTGTCGGTAAATACAACGAGTTCGAGACCCTGCGCAAGGCGGGAATCCGCCAGGCCGACCTGATGGGTTATCTCTACTCCCGCGACGACGTCACCGCCATGGGGCTGGCCACCCAGTTTGCCCAGACCCTCGGCGTGATTTTCACCCGTGACCCCAAGCCTTTCGAGGTCGAGTTGCTGATCGCCGAGATCTCAACGGACGGTTCGGAGCACCGGCTGTTCCGGATCACCTACGACGGCACCCTCTTTGACGAGCGGAACTTCGTGGCCATCGGGGGCAAGTCCGAGCAGTTGACCGCAGCCCTCGGGGAGTTGTGGTCGCCGGACATGAGCCTCGATGCGGCCCTGGAAGCTGCCCAGGCCGCTTTCCGCCAGGCCGAGGGTAGAGAATCGGAGGGTTGGGAGGCGGCAGTTCTCGACGCCAGCAACGGCAGAAGAGCCTTCCGCCGCATCGACTTCGGGTCGGAGGCAGGATCGACAACCAGGGTGACGCCCCCCGAAGGGAACGACACGGTTTAGCCTGACCGGGTGGACCGAAGAATCTTTGGCCTGGAAAATGAATACGGAGTCACCTGCACCCTGCGGGGCCAGCGTCGTCTCAGCCCCGACGAGGTCGCCCGGTATCTCTTCCGGCGGGTGGTCTCATGGGGTCGCTCCTCGAACGTGTTCCTCGAGAACGGGGCCCGCCTCTACCTCGACGTAGGGTCCCACCCCGAATATGCAACTCCTGAGTGTGACGACCTCTATGACGTCGTCGCTCACGACAAAGCGGGGGAGCGCATCCTCGAGGGCCTCGTTCAGGGTGCCGAGGAGCGGCTCGAGGAGGAGGGGATCCGCGGCGAGATCTTCGTCTTCAAGAACAACACCGACTCAGCCGGCAACTCCTACGGCTGTCATGAGAACTATCTGGTCAGCCGGCACAAGGACTTTCACCGCACCGTCGACGTCCTGATTCCATTTCTGGTCACCCGTCAGATATTCCTCGGTGCCGGCAAGTTGACCCAGACCCCCCGGGGCACGACCTATTCGATCTCGCAGCGGGCAGACCACATCTGGGAGGGTGTCTCGTCGGCCACTACGCGGTCGCGCCCGATCATCAACACCAGGGATGAGCCCCACGCCGACGCCGAGCGATACCGCCGCCTCCATGTCATCGCCGGGGACTCGAACATGAGCGAATACGCAACGTTCGTGAAAGTGGGGACGATGGTGGCCCTGTTGCAGATGATCGAAAAGGATGTCGTCTTCCGCGACCTGGGCCTGGAGAACCCGATCCGGGCGATCAGGGAAATTGCTCACGACCCCACCTGCCGTCGCAAGATACGGTTGATGAACGGACGGGAGCTGTCGGCGCTCGACATCCAATGGGAGTACCTCGACCGAGCGATGCGGTTCGCACGCAGCCCGGGTTTCCCGGTTCAGGTGAAAACAGCGGTGGACCGTTGGGAGTCGTTGTTGACCGGTCTGGAGAAGGACCCGATGACGCTCGATCGCGAGGTCGACTGGGTGGCCAAGTACCGGTTGCTCGAGCGGTACCAACACCGCCGCGGCCTGCAGCTTTCCGATCCCCGGCTGGCGATGATGGACCTCTCCTACCACGACGTCAATCGGGAGCGCGGCCTGTTCTACCTGATGCAGGACAAAGGGATGATGGACCGTGTCGTCGGGGACGAGAACATCGCAAACGCGGTGCGGCGGCCGCCGCAGACCACACGGGCGAAACTGCGTGGCGAATTCATCAAGGCGGCGAAGGCGAAGAAGCGGGACTTCACCGTCGACTGGGTCCACCTCAAGCTCAACGATCAGGCCCAACGGACCGTGATGTGCAAAGACCCGTTTCGCTCCGTCGATGAGCGAGTCGACAAACTGATCGAGAGCCTTTGACCGGTCGCTTCGGCTTCGGGGCGTAGAATCGGTCGACAATGAGGAATGTCGTCGAGCGTGTTCTCAACACGCTCATATACCTGCTCGAGTCGCCAAGGCCGGTGACAGCCGAGGACATCCGCCGCACCGTGCCGGGGTACTCCCTCGACTCCGACGACGCCTTCCACCGGATGTTCGAGCGGGACAAGGATCTGCTGCGACAGCTGGGCATCCCGTTGAAACTGTTGCCCCTTGACGCTTGGGAAGTCGACTACGGGTACACGGTTGACCCCGATGAGTACGCAATGGAAGACCCCGGCCTGACCACCGAGGAACGTGCTGCCCTATCGCTTGCAGCCTCTATGGTCCAGGTCGGTGGGTCCCATTTCGGCCTGGACGGATTACGCAAACTCGGCGGGGCTGAACGCGGGGTCGCCCTCGAGCCGTTCGGGGCAGACCTCGGAGCGGAGGGCAACCTCCTCGGTGCCATCTTCGATGCCGTGGTGCAGCGGAACCCGATCGAGTTCTCCTATCGCGGCAAGCTGCGAGGACTCCACCCTTATGGCATCGCCTTCAGGCGGGGACATTGGTACCTCGTAGGCGGAGGGAGGGACGGCGAGCGCATCTATCGGATCGATCGGATGTCGGGCGTGGTGGCAGGCGAAGCGGGCTCGTTCCGGCGGCCCGAAGGTTTCGATCCCAAGGCATTGCTACAGGCCCAACCCTGGGAGACCGGTGGGGACGACGCCGTCGACGCAGCGGTCGTATTCGACGAAGACGTGGCCTGGTGGGCGAGTCGCACCCTCGGTGTCGACTATGGAGACGGACCGCTGGAGGTGCGGTTGCCGGTGACCAACCGGGACGCGTTTATCGGATGGATCCTCGGCTTCGGCCCCTCCGCTGAGATCATCTCACCTCCTGAGCTACGCATCGAGCTCGTCAGCCGGGTAGAGGCCGCCCTTTCGGGAGTGGGGGAATGAGCTCACAACGCACCGTGGCGCGCCTGTCCCGGATACTTGGCTTGATCCCTTATGTACTTGCGAATCCCGGGGTGGGCATCGACGAGGTGATGGAGCGCTTCGGGTATACCCAGGATGAGCTGACCCGGGACCTAAATGCAGTGTTTGTCTGCGGCCTGCCCGGCTACGGGCCGGGCGACCTGATGGAGGCCTATATCGACGAGGACGAGGTCGTTATCGACTCCGCCGATTACTTCAGCCGCGCCCCTCGCCTTTCCCCCATCGAAGCCCTCGGACTGCTCGGAGCGGCTCTCGCAGTCTCGGGAGCGGGCCAGGGGACACCAGCGCTCGACTCAGCAATCGACAAGCTGAGCAATGTCCTGCTGCCTGAGGGGGAAGATGCCCTCGCTGTGGATCTGACGGTTACCTCCGATGAGGTGGCCGGGTTGCGGCGCGCGGCCGCAGAGCACCGCGTTGCCCACATCGTGTACCGGTCCCTGAGCCGGGAGGAGACCACCGAGCGGGACATCGAGCCGTGGTCGGTCTTTTCAACGCTGGGCAACTGGTATGTCACCGGCCATTGCCGGCTCGTCGACGATCTCCGGACATTCCGGGTCGATCGGATCAGGGAGGTCACGGTGGAGGACGAGATCTTCCAACCACCTGCCGAACTCCCCGAGCCGGGCGTCGGATATACCCCCTCCGACCACGATGTCAGGGCAGATATCGAGTTGTCTGCGGCGGCGAAATGGGTCCTGGAGTACTACCCGGTGGAAGTCCTCGGCGAAAGCGTCGAAGCCACCACCATCAGGTTTTCCTCCACCGACGCCGAATTGCCGGCCCGCCTGCTGCTGCGGCTCGGGCCCACCGCTGCGCTGATCGAGGGCGATGCTGTCGCCGCCAGAGTGCGTGAATTAGGCGCTTCTTTGCTGGCCCGATACCGATAGGGTCGATCGACCTACCAACAACCCCTACAGGTTTTCGCGGGGTCTGCCGATCTATCCAAACATATGGGTGACCGGAGAATTGGAATGACAACCATCAAGACAACATGTAGCCAATGCGGCGACATTCATCTCACACCGGACGATGTAGCGCTGGAGCTGCGTCCGGGAGGTAGGGAAGGCGACTACAGGTTCAAGTGCCCGACTTGCACCGCACAACAGCGCCGGCCCGCCAACTCCCGGGTAGTGAGTGTTCTTCTGGCAACGGGGGTGGCCTACGAGGTTGTCAATCCGGACCCGATCACCGAAGCCGAGATCCTTGCTTTCAGCAACGCCCTCGATTTGGAGATTGATCCTCTCCGACTCCTGGCCGGCTGATCTCGGCTAAAGCCTCGACGGGCTTTCAGGGCAGAACCCCGTCGATTGAAAAGTGGCGACTTCTGGGGGAGTCGCCACTTCTCTTTTGCGAGGCTTTACTATCGGCTCCATGCTCCAAGGTGGCGAAGTCGTAATCATCCTGATTGTCGCGTTAATCGTGCTGGGCCCGGCGCGACTCCCCGAACTGGCTCGCAAGGCTGGCGAGTACGCAACCGAGCTGCGCAAGGCAGCCCGTGAGGTACGCGAAGGGCTGGAGGCGGAGGTATCCGATTTGAAGGCCGTCGGCGAAGATCTCCGCTCAGTCAAAGAGGAGATCCGCCGACCACTCAAGGAGACAAAGGAGAGTATCGACGAGATTGGTCTGAGCAGGCTCGACTGGAAGGGCCCCAAACCGCTGTCGGGACCGACCCCCGCCGACGCAATGGCCGATCTCGAAGAAATCGAGGCCCGTGAGAAACCCCAAGAACAGAGCCCGGGAGACGATGAGGGTGATGAGGGCAAAGCGTGACCGCCGACCGCCCCCAGTCGATTCTCAGCCATCTGGAGGAGCTTCGCCGGCGATTGGTGAAAATCGCCATCGCCGTGGTCGCCGCGGGAGCAGCTGCGATGGTGTTCGCCGAGCAGATCACCGCCCTGCTCGAAGCTCCCTTCGATAAGGCGGCGCCGGATTCGAATCTGCAGACTCTCGCGGTCGGGGAGCAATGGAGCGTATTGATGCGGATCGGACTTTTCGGGGGGATCATCGTCGGAAGCCCCGTGGTCCTATACCAGATCTGGGCCTTCGTCAACCCGGCTCTGACCACCAGGGAGAGAAAGTGGACTATTCCCATCGTGTCCGCTCTCGTGATCCTATTTGTCGGTGGCGTCGCCTTCGGGTATTGGACGCTGCCCAGAGGGCTGGAATTCCTCCTCGACATCTTCCCCGGAGTGGAGACCGATCTCCAGATCGGCCAGTACTACTCCTTTACCCTCCGATTCCTGCTCGCTTTCGGTCTCGCTTTTCTCTTTCCCGTCTTCCTTTTCGCCGCTGCCGCAGCCCATGTGATAACTGCCGAACAACTCGCCAGCGGCCGTCGGTGGGCATTCTTGATCATCGTTATCGGCGCTGCCCTCATCACCCCGAGCGGCGACGCTTTCACTCTGCTCATTCTCTCTTCGGCGCTCTACCTGATGTATGAGGCGACGTACTGGCTGGTGCGATTGACCTTGAGGCGTTGAGCGACCGACTGGCCGGGTTCTGGGAGGGATTGACCCTGATACCCGATGAGTTCCAGGTCGAGGCCGGCCAGGCCATGGAAGACGGGCACTCGGTGGTGGTAACCGCCCCGACGGGCTCCGGCAAGACCCTGGTGGCAGATGCTGCGATCTATCTGGCGACGCTCGACGGCAAGCGGGTGTTCTACACAACCCCGATCAAAGCCCTGTCGAATCAAAAGTACGGCGACCTCGTCGAAATCCACGGCCCGGAGAATGTCGGCTTGCTGACCGGGGACAACGTCATCAACGGCGATGCGGACATCGTAGTGATGACCACAGAGGTGCTCCGGAACATGATCTATGCCGACGCGTCGCGTTTGGATCGGGTTTCCTATGTGATCCTCGACGAGGTCCATTACCTGCAGGACCGGATGCGAGGTGCGGTATGGGAGGAGGTAATCGTGCATTGTCCCGACCACATTCGCCTGGTGTGCCTCTCTGCGACGGTCTCTAACAATGCAGAGTTTGCGGCATGGGTGGGGGAGAGAAGAGGCTCGACCCGACTGATCTCAACCGAGCATCGACCGGTGCCGCTCGAGTCGATGTACATGATCAAGGACAAGGTCGGCTCCCGAACGCTGCACCTGCTGCCCACCTTCGTGACCCGGGACGGCCGCCGCCGGCCGAATGCCAGGATAGAGCACATGCTTGGCCTGGACCGGGGCAGGAAACAGCGGTTCACCACGCCCAACCGGACCGAGACCATAGAGCGGCTTGCCCAGGATCGGATGCTGCCCGCAATCTATTTCATATTCAGCCGCGCCGGCTGTGACAGCGCTGCGCGCCGGCTTGCCGATGCCGGGATTCGACTGACCGACTCGGACGAGCGAAAGGCAATCGTCGAAATCGCCGAGAGCCGCACGGCACACCTCGAAGACGAAGACCTCAAGGTGCTCGGATACAACGAGTGGGCGTATGCGCTCGAGCAGGGCATCGGTGCCCACCACGCCGGGCTCGTGCCCGCCTTCAAGGAAACGGTCGAGGAGCTCTTCGAAGCGGGGCTTCTGAAGGTCGTCTTCGCCACCGAGACACTGGCACTCGGCATCAACATGCCGGCCCGTAGCGTTGTCATCGAGAACCTGTCCCGATTCGACGGGGAATCTCACGAACTGCTCCGGCCGGGCGACTACACCCAGCTGACGGGCCGTGCCGGGCGCCGAGGCATCGATGTCGAAGGCTTCGGCATCGTCCTGCACTCTCAATATGTCAGGTTCTCCAACGTCACCGAGATCGCAGCTATCGGCAGCCATGAGCTCACCTCCAGCTTCCGGCCCACCTACAACATGACTGCGAACCTGATCTCGAATTACGGCCAGGAAGAGGCCGAAGAGCTGCTGGCCTCTTCGTTCGCCGCCTATCAGCGTGAAGGTGCGAAGCACGAGGCAACGCGAACGATCGAAGCTCTCGAGTCGCAATTTGCGACCGAACTGGAGAAGGCCAGCTGTGAGCGGGGCTCGGTTGAGGAGTACCTATCTCTCGTCGAGTCGGCCCGGCCCGCTCCCCATGCCGACGGAATCGCTGCGGTCCTGGGAGAAGGTTCGGTAGTTGATGTCGCCGGCGGAGCCCGACAGGGGCGCTATGTCGTGCTGAAGAAGCTTCCTCGCAAGCCCGGCGCCCGCTACCTGGTGCTTTCGACTTCGGGCCGGGTCTCCACAATTGGTTACAAGGAAATCGTGGCCGGTAGCGCCCATACTGCCGAACTCGACCTGCAGCGGCCGGTGCGGCCCCGTGACCGCAAATACATCCAGACGACCCTCCGCTCCCTGCGGAAGCTTCCCACTGCGGGCAAATCGAGGACCGTCCGCCCCGATCCGGGGGATGCTCATCCTGTGGCCTCGTGCCCCGATGCCGCCCGCCACCTGGCTTCGGCGCGACGCGCGAAGAAGCTGGCCAGAAAACTGGAGCAGTACCGCACCTCACGGCGCTCGAGCGGCTTCGGGCTGGTGGAGGAGTTCCATTCGATAATCGCCCTCCTCCAGGAAATGGGTTACGCGAAAAGTTGGGATCTCACGGCGCGGGGCCAGCGGCTTCGCGGTGTCTACAACGAGTCCGATCTGCTCCTCACCGAGTGCCTCGAGCAAGGCGTCTTCTACGCCCTCGACCCCAGGGAGCTCGCCTCACTGCTCTCCACATTCGTGTACGAGCCCCGCAGCGATCAGGTGTCGCCGGCTGACTTTCCAACCCCACAGCTCTCGGAGCGATGGGACAGAATCGAGGCCATCTGGATCGATCTGGTCGACCGGGAACGAAAAGCCCGCCTGACCCCGACACGCCGGCCCGATCCGGGATTCGCCGCCCGGGCGTACAGATGGGTTTCAGGGGAAGGTTTCGAGTCGATCTCGACCGGGTCGATGGCGGCGGGGGACTTCGTCAGGGTGAGCCGACAGCTGGTCGACTTGCTGAAACAGGTCCGGGATATCGCACCCGATATGAACGACGAGACCAGGCAAGCCCTCAAGGCCCTGGACCGTGGAGTGGTAGCGGCGCAGGGTGCAGCATGAACCGGTGGCTCGTGGCGGTCAACCACAGGGCCGGGCGGACCAGCATCTCGCCACAGGTGGTCAGGGAGGCGGTGACGGCTGCCGGCGTCGAGTTCGACATGATTACTCCGAGGACGCCGTCAGAGATGGTCGAGATGATCAAATCGGAGGCTTACGAGGGGCGGACTCACTTCGCTCTCGTTGGTGGCGATGGGACTGTGAGCCTTGCAATCGATACTTTGATGCGTATCGATCTTGACCAACAGCCCGTTCTTGCGGTGCTGCCCGCGGGGACCGGATGTGACCTGCTCCGCACCTTCGGGATATCCCAGGACCTCGGCGAGGCGGCCCGACATCTGTCGGGAACTGAGATCTACGTGATCGATGTTCCCTACCTCGACGGAGCCTGGGGGCGGAGGTACTTCGTGAACGTCGCCCAGACCGGTGTGGGTGCCGCTGCGGCCCAGACCGCCCCGCGGCTCAGCCGCCGAATGGGCTCAGCGAGGTATCCGATCGCATTCGCCAGCAGGCTCCCTCGATTCCCCAAGGCGGAGATCACACTGGTCACCGAGCGAAAGACCATCGAGAGCGAAGCCCTTGCCGTGATCCTCGCCAATGGCCAATTCTTCGCCGGCGGGTGGAACGTGGCGCCCAAAGCGACCCTAATCGACGGTGTGCTCGACGTACAGATCATCGACACACCGAAACGAAGTGCTCCCACTTTGGTGCCGAAGGTGGTAAAAGGTACCCATCTCGTAGACAAGGCGGTGCGGAGACTATCGGCCGCCGAATTCGAGTTGACGGTGAGCCGGGTGTGGCCGGTCGAGGCAGATGGCGACTATCTGGGGAATACCAATATCGCTGGTCGGGTTATCCCGGCGGCAATCAAACTCAAAATATGAATCTCGTACGTATACTCCCGGCGCCTTAAGAGGGGTAAAAGCAAAATGGCAAAGAAGAAGGCCGATACCAAGGTCGAAGAAGTCGAGCCGGTCGGACATGATGATCTCGACCTCGAAGACGCTGATGTCGAGCCCGACATCGACGCCGAAGAACTCGACGTAGACGACCTCGAAGACATCGAGGCGGACATCGAAGATCCTGAACTGGACGACTTCGAGGGAGATGTCGACGCGGTTGGTTTCGGCGATGACGACGATGACGACGACGAAGAGGACGAGGAGACCACGGAGGCACTCGAAGAGCTCGAGAGCCAGGAGCTCCAGCTCCTCGACGAAGAAAAGGACGACAATCTCCTCGTCGACGAAGCCGAGGTTCTGCGGGCGATCCGCAGGGAAGAACTGACCATGAATGTCGACGCGCAGTTGAAACGGGCCGACGAATTCGTATGCCAATCCTGTTTCATGCTGAAACGAACCAGCCAGCTGGCCAACAAGCGAAAGCAGCTCTGCGCCGATTGTGCCGACTGAGCGGGTCACGGTTGTAATCCCGACCTACAACGAGAGAGAGAATCTCGCTCACATCGTCCCGGCTGTCACCCACCAGGGCTTCCGGGTACTCGTCGTCGACGACAACTCGCCAGACGGGACGGCCGATCTGGCCCGACGGATCAGCGCCACCGACTCGCGCGTCTCTGTGCTGCAGAGACAATCCAAAGAGGGCCTGGGACCTGCATATGCAGCAGGATTCGATCGTGCCATGGCCGATGGTGCTGAGATCATCATCGAGATGGACGCCGACTTCTCTCACGATCCCGCAGACCTGCCGCGACTGGTAGAAGCAATCGACAATGGTGCCGACATCGCGATCGGGTCCCGCTATGTGCCGGGCGGTTCGACACCGGATTGGCCGCTACATCGCCAGGTGATTTCGAAAGGCGGCAACATCTATGTCCGGATCATGCTCGGTATCGGAATCCGGGATGCAACCGCCGGCTTCAGGGCTTTCCGGGTGCCGGCACTGCAGAGCCTCCCATATGCCACCGCCGAGGCCTCCGGTTACGGGTTTCAAGTTGAGATGGCCTGGCGGGCATCGCAGGCCGGCCTGAACATCGTCGAAGTGCCGATCGCGTTCCGCGACCGGGCTCACGGGACATCGAAGATGGGACCCGATATCGTCCGGGAGGCGATGGCCCTCGTCACCAGGTGGGGTTATGACAGATGGAAGCGTCGGTTAGCGTTCTGGAAGAGATGATCGAAGCACGCCTCGCAACCAACGACGATATCCCCGTACTCGTCGAGATGTATCGCGACCTCGAAAAGGAGATGCTCGACCTCCACACCATGTGGCCCCTGGCCGATGGGCTTGCCGAGCCTGCAGACGGCGCTTTCGCCGACGCCCTCGAAGACGACGACACGCTCGTGGTACTCGGATCGGTCCTCGCCTATCCGTTCGGGTTCCTCCTGGCACGGGTGGAGTCGATCCTCCCCCAGGCCGGTGGAGAACGAATCGGGTCGATCAGGCTCGTCTTCGTCGAACTCGAGGCCCGCCAGGTCGCAGTAGGGGAAGCGATGCGGGACCTGGCGATGGACCTGCTCCGGGAGCGGGGTATTTCGAAGTTCGACGCCCACGTGCTTCCCGGGCATCGACTCGCCAAGAACTTCTTCGAGGCCGGCGGATTCAGTGCCCGGTCGATTGTGATGCACCATGACGACAACCGGGAATGACCGCCCGGTGGTGGCCACCGGTGCTGCCATCGTCGAGGGTGACGAGATTTTGCTCATCCGGAGGGGGAACCATCCCCACCATGGGCTCTGGGCCGTCCCGGGAGGAAAAGTCGACCGTGGTGAGTCACTGGCCGAGGCAGCGACCAGGGAGGTTCGCGAGGAGACAGGCCTGCTGGTCAAGCTGGATGAGGTGATCTGGGTCGGGGAATCGATCGCCGATGATCATCATCTGGTGATCATCGACTTCCTGGGCCAGGCGATCGGCGGGGAACTTGCCCCATCCGATGACGCCCTCGAGGCGCGGTGGTTCACGATTGAGGAAGCTTTCGAGCTCGACATGCCCGACACGATGTATGAGCTGCTCGAAGTCCTGCTCGAGATCAAGGATGAGGATGAGTCAACCGGTTGAACTGCTTCAATCACTGATCCGGAATGCCTGCGTCAACGACGGCACGCCGGAGAGCGGCCAGGAGCTGCGTTCGGTAGCGACACTTCAGGCGTTCTTCGGCGTGGACGGTGAGGTGTTCGAGCCTTTTCCCGGACGTCAGTCACTGGTCTATCGCATCCCCGGGTCCGACCCGGAGGCACCATCCCTGGCTCTCGCCCCGCACCTCGATGTGGTCCCGGCCAACCGGGATTCGTGGTCGTTCGATCCGTTTGCCGCTCTCATCGCCGACGGTTGGGTCTACGGTCGTGGCGCCCTCGACATGCTCAACATCACCGCCGCGATGGCTGTGGCTGCCAGGCCGTATATCACCGGCGAGCTCCGTCCGGCGGGTGACCTGGTGTTTGCAGCCGTCGCCGACGAGGAGTCCGGGGGCAAGTACGGGGCCCGTGCTCTCGTGGACGACCATTGGGACCTGGTCGGGGCCGACTTTCTCCTGAGCGAGGTTGCCTATCCGCCGCTCCCCGGGCCTGGAGGAGATCTGATCCCGGTGGCGACCGGGGAGAAAGGGCCCTTCTGGACCGTGCTTCGCACCGCCGGCACCCCCGGTCACGGGTCGGCTCCTTATGGTGCCGACAATGCCCTCCAGAAGATGACGGCGGCCCTGCATGACCTCTTTGAGTCGGACACTCCCGTAACGATCACTCCCGAGTGGCGCGACTTTGTCGCGTCTCTGCAGATCCCCCCGGAACTGGCGGCAGATCTGACCGACCCGGACAGGGTCGACGGCGCCATCGACCGGCTGGCTGTCGACGACCCCACTTTTGCCAGGTATGCCCATGCCGCCACCCATCTCACCGTTTCCCCGAACCGGCTGTTGGCCGGCACCAAAGCGAACACGATCGCCGATGCGGCACGGGCCGAAGTCGACATCCGCGCTCTCCCCGGCACCGGTCGCAACGACATCGATGTCTACCTGAACAAGGCCATGGGGGCTGCGTCGGACCATGTCGAGCTGGAGCCGGTGATGGACTTCGAGGCAAACTTCTCGACCAGGCGGTCGGACCTATGGGATGTCATCGCCGACTCCGTCGAGGCTATCGAGGGACACCGTCGCCTGGTCCCGGCAATGATGACGGTGGTGACCGACGCCCGCTTCTGGAGGGCAAGAGGAACCATCGCATACGGGGTCGGGCTGTTCGATGATCGGATGGCCTTTTCGGAGATGCTCGCCCTGTTCCACGGAAATGACGAGAGGGTGTCGGTCGCGTCGGTGGAGAAGAGTGCGGCGCTCTATGCGGAGATCCTGGGCAGGTTTGGAAGGACGTGAAGCAAACCGTCATCTGTGACCTGGACGGGGTGGTCTACCGGGGGAGCGAGGCGTTACCTGGCGCTGCAGCCGCTGTGGAACGACTGGTGGCGTCCGGCTTCAGGATCGTCTTCGTCACCAACAATTCGTCCCGCACCGAGATACAGGTCGCCGACAAACTGGAGGCGGTGGTGGGGCATCGCCCTGACATCGATGACATCGTCACCTCGGCGCGGGCAGCCCTTGCCCTGGTGCCTGAGGGGGCGAGTTGCCTGGTCGTCGGGGGAGACGGCATCCGGGAAGCAATCGATTCGGCCGGCTTTTCCGTGACCGGGAGCTCCGATGAAGCCGATTGCGTGATCGTTGGCCTCGACCGTGGGTTCGATTATCAGCGAATGGATGTCGCCTCCCGGGCCATAAGGTCGGGCGCAGTCTTCGTCGCCACGAACGTCGACCCCACCTTTCCAGCAGAACAGTCGATCATGCCCGGCGCCGGAGCGATCGTGGCCGCTCTCCAGACCGCATCCGGGGTGACACCTCTGGTGGCGGGCAAACCCGAGAAGCCGATTCGTGACCTGATCCGGAGCCGGGGGGTGGAGGATGCTTGGGTCATCGGCGACCGTCCCGACACTGACATCGCCATGGCAGAGGCCGAGGATGGATGGACTTCGATCCTGGTTCTGACCGGGGTCACCCCTGAGGGAGCGGACACCGGAGGCGCCGATCATGTCGTGGCCGACCTGGCTGCCGCCGTCGATCTCGTAATCGCGGGTGATAATGAGCAATAATCAAGTCATGGACATTCCCGACGAGACTCTCTCCCGAATCGAGAAGATGCTCGAGGAGATCGCCGACCTCGACCCGGCCGACCTGCCCGACCCTGCCGCGGAATTGGCCGCATTGCTGAACGACCTCCTCGAAGACCTGGACAGCAGTTGAAGGTCCGCCTCCACGTTCGCAGCGGCCGGCGGGAAACGCGCGAGTTCGCCGACCGCCTCGTCGCCAGTTTTGCGGCCGGCGGGGTCACCGTGATCGACGAAAACCCTGGAGCCGACATGGTCGTTGCCGTTGGAGGCGATGGAACCATGCTCTCCGCAGTTGCCACAGCAGTCGAGCTGGACGTGCCGGTGATCGGGTTCAATCTCGGGACCATCGGATTCCTGACTGCAGCCGACCCGGCAGACATGGTCGATGTTGTTGGCCGGTTGGCGACAGGCGACTTCGGAGTGGAGAACAGGATGACTGTTGCCGCCACCGTGGGCGACCGTACGGTTCTCGGAGTGAACGATGTTGTGATCGAAAAAGTCGACAGCCAGCGACTCATCGAATTGAACGTCACGATCGGCTCGGTTGATTTCGTCAACTACCGGGCGGACGGGCTGATCGTCGCCACACCGACCGGTTCCACCGCCTATTCGTTCTCGGCAGGAGGCCCCCTGGTCTCGCCGGGCCTCGATGCCTTGGTCCTCACTCCAGTTGCGGCCCACTCGCTGTTCTCACGGTCGGTGGTCATCGAGCCAGACCAGGAGATCCTGGTGAGGGTCACCCGTGACCGGGCGGTCAAAGTGAGTGTCGACAAGACGAATCTCGGCCAGATCGGGCAGGGCGACACGGTGATGATCCGCCAGGGGAGCCGCCCGGCGCAGTTCGTGACCCTGGACCCACCGTCGTTCGCCGGCCTGGTCAAGTCGAAGTTCGATCTGCCCTGATGCTCGAGCACCTGCGCGCACGTAACCTCGGCCTCATCCGCGATGCGGAGATCGACCCCGGAGAAGGGCTTACCGTCATCACCGGGGAAACCGGGGCCGGAAAGACTCTGCTCCTCGGCGCGCTGAGACTTCTCCTCGGCGAGGCTTCCGATTCGAGCGTGGTGGGACCGTTCGACTCCGACGCCCAGGCGGATGGCCTCTTCACATCCGGTGATGAGGAACTGGGGGTGACCAGGGTCGTTCCGGGTGGGAGTCGAAGCAGGTCTTACCTCGACGGTGCGGTGGCATCGGCCTCCGCTCTGGTGGAGCGGGTCGGGAAACTCGTGGAGATCGTCGGCCAGCACGATCAGCTCGAGCTGCGAAAACCGCGCCACACCCTGTCGCTGCTCGATTCCAATCTCGACGGGGCCGCCAAGCTGGTGCTGGAAGACTACCGGCGGGCCTGGCGCCGCCTCCAGGAGAAACTGGACGAAGCGGGTCGCCTCGGAGGGAGCGGAGAGGAACTCGCCCGCGAGCTCGATCTCCTCCAACACCAACACAACGAGATCAGCGCGGCCGGCTTTGAGCCGGGCGACGATGTCGATCTCGAGCACAAGGAGAACCGCCTCCGCAATGCGTCCGGGATCAGAGAGCATCTGGGTGTGGCGCTCGATGCGGTCGCCACCATCGATGAGACTTCCGGCGAGCTCGTGGCGAGGCTGCGCAAGGTGGAGGGACTCGATCCGGCAGCTTCCGCCCTCGCCGAAGCGGCTGAGTCGCTGGCGATTTCGGCAACCGATCTCCACCGCGACCTCGCCAGCGGCATCGACAATCTCGTCGACGACCCTGCCGCGTTGGCCGGGATCGAGGAGCGTCTCAACCTGCTCGGGGAGATGAAGCGGAAGTACGGACGGACTGTCGACGACATCCTCCTTTTCGGCAAGCAGGCCGGCGAGAGGGCTCTCGAAGTGGAGCAACTTCTCGCCCGTGCATCGTCAATCGGGGAAGAGGTCGAGTCGGCGCTGCAATCGGTGGAGAAGGAGGCCGTCTCGCTCACAGCTGTGCGTCGGGCCTGTGCCGATCGACTCTGTTCTGAGATGACCACTCACCTGGCCGAAGTCGGTCTCGAGTCGGCATCGGTGAGTTTCCACTTCGAGACGGTCGAGCCAGTTGCATCGGGGGCCGATCGGGTGGAGATCCATTTCGCTTCACACACCGGGCTCCAACCCGGCCCTCTGACCAAAGTCGCTTCCGGGGGAGAGCTCTCCAGGCTCATCCTTGCATTGAGCCTCTCCACTTCGACCTCAACGGATTCGACCCTCGTGTTCGACGAGGTCGATACGGGAGTGGGCGGTGCCACCGCACTGGCCATGGGGAGGAAACTCGCCGATCTGGCAACGGAGCGTCAGATTCTCTGCGTCACCCATCTGCCGCAAGTCGCCGCATTCGCCGACACCCACTACGTCATCACCCGCACCGAGAGCGAGGCAAAGGTGGCACTGGTCACCGGCGCCGCTCGACTCGAAGAGCTCTCCCGGATGATCGCCGGGCTTCCCGAGAGTGAGCGGGGTCAGCAGGCAGCGATCGAGCTCCTTGAGCTGAGCGGGAAATGACAAAGATCGCCACCAGCCCGGCTCCTTGCTACGCTGGCATCCCGTCATGGACGGGTCACTTTTTTCTGAAGAATCGGCAGCGGCGATGACCGCCGATCACCAGCCCGGCGACACCAAATACATCTTCGTGACCGGTGGTGTTGTCTCCTCCCTCGGCAAGGGAATCGCAGCGTCATCGTTGGGACGTCTTCTCAAGGCACGCGGGCTGAGGGTGGTCAACCAGAAACTCGACCCATATATCAATGTCGACCCCGGAACCATGAACCCGTTCCAGCACGGTGAAGTGTTCGTCACAGACGATGGCGGAGAGACCGACCTCGACCTCGGCCACTATGAACGGTTCACCGGCGAGAACCTCCGACGGACCTCTAACGTCACGTCGGGCTCGGTGTACATGAGCGTCATTCAGAAGGAGCGGCGCGGTGACTACCTGGGTGACACGGTCCAGGTGATTCCACACATCACAAACGAGATCAAAGACAGGATCCGGCGTGTCGGCGAGCAGGGCGACGTCGACGTCGTGATCACCGAGGTCGGGGGGACGGTCGGTGACATCGAGAGCCTTCCCTTCCTCGAGGCCATCAGGCAGTACGGCAATGACGTCGGAAGGTCCAACGTTCTGTTCATCCACGTCACCCTCGTCCCCTACATCCCGACTTCGGAGGAGCTCAAGACCAAGCCGACGCAGCACTCCGTTGCCGAGCTGCGGAGCAAAGGAATTCACCCCGACATCATCATTGTCCGCTCCGACCGGGAGATCGATGACAACGTCATTAAGAAGATCAGCTTGTTCTGCGACGTCGATACCAGGGCTGTGATCGCCGCACCTGATGCGTCTGACATCTACGAGGTCCCCCTCACCCTCCACGCCGGCGGATTGGACGATGTGGTTTGCGACCGGCTCGGCCTGGTGACCGGCCCACCGAACCTGGAGACCTGGAAGGCGATGGTGGAGAAGGCGCGTGGGGCGACTGATGTGATCGTGGTTGGCATCGTTGGCAAGTACGTAGATCTTCCCGACGCCTACTTGTCCGTGGCCGAGGCCCTGCGCCATGGAGCCGCTTCCAACGGTTTGAAGCTCGACCTGCGGTGGATTCCCTCAGACGAACTGACCGGGCTGCTGGCGGAGTCCTACCTCGAAGACCTTGACGGGATCGTGGTTCCCGGCGGGTTCGGATATCGAGGGGTTGAGGGCAAGATTCAGGCAATTCGCTACGCCCGGGAGAACGGGATCCCATTTCTTGGCCTGTGCCTCGGGCTGCAGTGCGCGGTGATCGAGTTCGCACGGGGCGTGCTCGGACACGTCGATGCAAACTCCACCGAATTCGACGCCACGACACCCCACCCGGTCATCGACTTGATGCAGAGCCAGGAGGAGGTCGAGAACATGGGTGGCACCATGCGGCTGGGCCTCTATGCGGCCAAACTCGCCGAAGGCTCCCTGGTCCGTGAGTTGTACGGCGACTCACTCGTCTACGAGCGCCACCGCCATCGCTGGGAAGTCAACAATCGATACCGTAAAGACCTCGAATCCGCAGGATTGAGGCTTTCGGGCCTCTCCCCGGATGACAATCTCGTGGAGTACATCGAGTTGATCGACCATCCGTTTTTCGTCGCCACTCAGGCCCACCCGGAGTTTCGGTCCCGGCCGGACGATGCCCACCCCTTGTTCTCGGGCCTGGCGCGGGCGGCCGCGAAAGTTGCAGCGGCCAGGTCCCGGTCCGCGGCGTCGGTTGAAGTCACGGTCGAATAGGCTCTGTGGTCCCCGGGTAACCCGCGCCGGGATTCGCTGGCAAAGCAGGGGTTGTTAGAGAGAGGACGAGTAATTGATTGTCGGAGTCCCCAAAGAGATCAAGACCGCCGAGCACCGCGTGGCGTTGACTCCCGTCGGAGCGCGCGAGCTCACCGAACGGGGGCACCGGGTCCTGGTCGAGGCAGGGGCCGGCGAAGGCTCGAAGATCTCCGACGACGAATTCCGCGAACAGGGCGCCGAAATCGTCGGTACCGCTGCGGATGTGTTCTCGACTGCGGAGATGATCGTCAAGGTCAAAGAGCCCCAGGAGAGCGAGATCGACATGTTCCGGGCGGGCCAGGTGCTCTTCACCTACCTTCACCTCGCTGCGTACCCGGCCATGGCGCGTCGTCTCCGGGAGCGTCGCATCGTTGCGATTGCCTACGAGACAGTTCAGATGCCCGATCGGAGCCTCCCGCTTCTTGCTCCGATGTCCGAGATCGCCGGCAGGATGGCGACCCAGGCCGGTGCGTATTTCCTGGAGAAGGCCCACGGCGGTCGCGGGATCCTGCTCGGAGGCGTCGCCGGCGTCACGCCGGCGAAAGTCGTCGTGATTGGTGGCGGGATCGCCGGATCTAACGCCGCAGTGATCGCAATGGGCATGCAGGCGGAGGTGATAGTCCTCGATAACGACCTCAACAAGCTGCGGTATCTCGACTCGCTCCACCAGGGGAGGATCGTCACTGTCCACTCCAACAAGCTGAACCTCGAACAGCAGGTCCTCAGCGCAGACCTGGTGATCGGCACCGTGCTCATTCCCGGTGCGTCGGCACCGAAGCTGGTCACTGCAGACATGGTCAGCGCCATGAAGAAGGGCTCCGTCCTCGTCGATGTCGCAATCGATCAGGGCGGCTGCTTCGAGACTTCCAGGGAGACCACCCACGCCGAACCGACCTACACTGTCGACGAGGTCGTTCACTATGCGGTCGGAAACATTCCCGGGGCAGTCCCGCACACGTCGACCTATGCCCTCACCAATGCGACGCTGCGGTACGCGACTTCACTCGCCGACAAGGGAGTCGAACGGGCATTGATCGACCACCCCGAGCTGGTGCCCGGGGTAAATCTCGTCGATGACATGGTGTGTCACGATGGAGTAGCCACCAGCCTAGGTGCCGACTTCACACCGGTCAGCGAGGCCCTGGCCCTCAAGTGAGCTTCGGGGCGGACATCGCCACCTGCATCGAGGAGTATCTGGTGTCGCTGCGGGTAGAACGGGGGCTCGCTGCCAACACGATCGCCGCCTACGAGCGGGATCTCGGCCAGTACCAGAACTATCTCGGCGCGGCCGAGCCCACACCATCTTCGGTCGAGGGATATGTGAGTTCGCTCCGGCATGAAGGTCTGGCGGCCACGACAATCGCCCGGAAGATCGCTGCGATCAGAGGTCTGCACCGGTTCCTGGTTGCGGAGGCAATGCGCGGTGAAGATCCGACACTCCTCATCGAGACTCCCAAGCTAGGCGATCCTCTGCCCAAGGCGCTCACGGTCGACGAAGTCATCGGGCTCCTCGAATCGCCAGACCTGACGACTTTGAAAGGCAGGCGGGACTCGGCACTCCTCGAGTTCCTCTACGGGACCGGAGCCCGGGTTTCCGAGGCGATCGCCCTCGACGTCACCGGAGTGGACCTCGAGGATCGGGTGGCGATAGTCACCGGGAAGGGGAGCAAGCAGCGGTTGGTCCCGCTCGGAGGCCATGCCGTCAAGGCAATAGCCGGCTGGCTGCAGGATCGTGGCGAGCTAGTCAGCAGGAAACAGTCCGGAGATCCGTTGTTCACGAGTGTCCGGGGACGGCGTCTCAGCCGCCAGGCTGTCTTCGACATCGTCCGGCAGGCGGCGGTGGCAAGCGGCGTCCGAACGGAGAAAGTGTCTCCACATGTGCTCCGCCACTCGGCCGCCACACATATGGTGGAAAGGGGTGCCGACCTGAGAACCGTCCAAGAACTCCTGGGCCACGCTACGATCAGTACTACCCAGGTCTACACCAGAGTGAGTTCGTCTCATCTTCTGGAGATCTACATGGAAGCCCACCCGAGGAGCCGATGAGCACCTTCGACACATCTAAAGCCAAAGCCGCTCTGATCGAAGAGCGCGGTCGGCTCGTCCACCAGCTGGAAGAGATCGGCGCTGCCGAATCCGGCGACCTGCGGTCCGATCTCGACTTCGGTGATAGTTTTGCCGATGCCGGCTCGGTGACAGCCGAGCGAACCGAGGTTCTCGGTGTCGTCGACTCGCTGAAGGGCCAGCTCGACGACGTTGATGCGGCTCTGGCCCGAATCGAAACGGGCAAGTACGGCGAGTGTGCGAACTGTGGCAAGGACATCCCGACCGCACGGCTCGAGGCGCGTCCGGCATCGATTCTCTGCATCGACTGCAAAACAGCTTTGCGCTGAATGCCCGGATCGATCGGTCACCTGTCATCGAGGTTCTTCGACTACCTGAGGGCGAAACCGCTCACCGATGAGGACAGGCGAACCGTAGGTTCGATCCTGACCCCCGCCGAGACAGGCATCTTCTTCGAACAGAGCCAAAAAGACCAGGCGCACGGGTTCGGTGCGGCGCTGGTGGTCCTCGAGTCAGGACAGAGTACCGACGAAAGGCTCAGGGCCGCCCTGCTCCACGACGTAGGGAAACGAAAAGCAGGGCTTGGTGTGCTGAGAAGAGTGGCGGCATCGATTCTGATCAAGCTGGGTTCGCCGCTGACCCGGAGGATGGCGCTCTATCGAGACCACGGCCCGGTTGGTGCCGCCGACCTGGTGGCGGCGGGGTCGCCTCCGCTCGTTGTCGAATTCGCCCGCTCCCATCACGGCTCACGGCCTGCCACTCTCAGCGAAGAGGACTGGGCCCTGCTCCAGTCCGCGGATGTTCCTTCAAACGCCAGGCTTGCCCGCAGGCGTCGATAACCTGTTGTCACAGATGACATACCATGTGAAAACCGCCGTGTTCGAGGGCCCCCTCGACCTGCTGCTCCAGCTCATCTCAAAGCACCAGCTGGAGATATCGGCAATCGGCTTGACCGATGTCGTCAACGAATACCTCGCATTTGTCGCCGAGATGCGCGAACTCGACCTTGAGGTTGCCTCAGAGTTCTTGCTGATCGCCGCCACTCTGGTCCAGCTCAAAGCCCACTCCCTGCTGCCATCCCGGGGTGAGCTCGACCTCGACGATGAGCTCCTCCTGCTCGAAGAGCGCGACCGCTTGTTGTCCCGGCTCCTTGCATGTGTCACCTTCCAGGACGTGGCAGCGGTTATCGCCCGGCGCTTCCAGGACGGAAGCCGCTACGTGCCCCGGACTTCGGGGATGGACCAGGTGATCAAGTCGAAGCCGGCCACCATGGATCTCCCGATCGATGCCAGGGCTCTCAGCATGATTGCCGGGCGGGTGTTCACCAGGAATCCCGACGAGCCCGATCTCGACCATCTCGAGCTCGACCTGCCGTCGGTCGAAGCGGCGATTGCCGAACTGAGGTCGCGGATTTCGGAGGCGACTCTCTCCGACTTCGACTCCCTGACCGAGCACTGCGAACGCCCGGTCGAGGTCGCCGCCTACTTTCTGGCACTCCTGGAGATGGCGAGATGGGGGCTGGTTGAAGTCCACCAGGAGGATTGGCTGGCCGAGATCCGGGTCCGCCATCTGGGGTATGAGGGGTCCGATCTCACTTCGGAGTGGGCCTCTTGAGCCCGCGATCGATCATCGAAGCAATTTTGTTCGTCACCGAGTCGCCGGTCCCGACCACCGAACTCGCCGAGATCCTCGAGATTCCGGCGGACCGGGTGGAATCGATGATCGAGGAACTCCGATCCGATCTCGAGGAACGGGGTAGTGGCCTGGTAGTAAGGGGCACGGCAGGAGGCTGGCGTCTCTACAGCCATCCGGACGCCTACCCCTATCTCGAGCGTTTCAGTTCCACCGCAACCGCCCGCAAACTCTCGGCTGCGGCCATCGAAACCCTTGCAGTGGTGGCATATCGCCAGCCGGTGGCCAGGAGCCAGATCGCCGAGATCCGGGGTGTCGACTCCGACTCGGCCGTGCGCACCCTGGAGCGCCTGGGGTTCATTGAAGAGGTCGAGCGTCTGAACCTGCCGGGCAACCCTGCCGTATACGGGACGACAACCTTTTTTCTCGAAAGGCTCGGCTTGAACTCTGTTGGTGAGCTTCCGCCCCTCGCAGATCATGTTCCTCCAGCCCAAGCTCTCGAAGGCCTGGAAGACTCCCTCCGGCCGGGTTTCTGATTTCGCCATGGCGGAACGGGTCCGCGTGCAGAAGGCGATCGTCCACGCCGGGCTGATGTCACGGCGCTCTGCAGAAGAGGCGATCGCCGCGGGTCGGGTTGCAATCGACGGGCGCAAGGCCATTCTCGGTGACCGGGTGGATATCGCCGTCGGAGTGGTCACGATCGATGGCGCCCCGATTCCGCTGCGTCCTGACACCGAGACCCACCTTCTCTACAAACCGGTCGGAGTGATCAGCACCGCGACCGACCCTCAGGGCAGGCAGACAGTTGTCGACCTCATCGACTCAGAAGTGCGTCTCTATCCGGTGGGCCGCCTCGATGCCGACTCGGAGGGCCTGATCCTGATTTCGAACGACGGCGAGCTGACCGAGCGAGTGACCCACCCGCGCTACGGCATCACCAAGAAATACCTCGCGGAAGTCAACGGCACGGTCCGGGCAAAGGAAGTGAGAAGACTCGAATCGGGGGTGGACCTGGCCGATGGCCCGGCCCGGGCGGTAAAGGCACGAATCATCGACCAGCTGGGCGGCCGGACTCAGATCGAGTTGATCATGGGAGAGGGTCGCAATCGCGAGGTGCGCAGGATGATTGAGGCAATTGGATATGACACGACGCGACTGGTCCGAACTGCCATCGGGCCGCTCACGGACCCCAACTTGAAGCCGGGACAGTCACGACGGTTGTCCAACAGCGAGGTTGTCGACCTGATGAAGTCCGCCACCCGATGAGCTCGATATCGATAAACCCTCCACCGGGCGTTCCTTCACGGATGACGGTGCGCCCGCCTGGCTCGAAATCGCACACAATCAGAGCCCTCTTCGCCGCGGCCGGCGCGACTGGCGTCAGCGCCCTCTCCGGCCCGCTCGATTCCGATGACACCCAACGCGCCCGGGAATGCCTTGCGGCCCTCGGCGCCGGCTTCAACGAAACGGGCGGCGTCTGGTCGGTCACCGGTCTCGGCGGAGGTTTTGGCGCCCCTGGGGGTCCCCTGGACGCAGGGGAGTCGGGCCTGACGGCGAGGTTCCTGATGGCACTTACCCCGTTCATCCCGGCGGCGGTGGTGATCGAAGGGCGGGGCCGCCTTCCCGAGCGGCCGATGGACGCACTGCTCGACAACCTGGCTGGTCGGGGGGCGGAAATCGGTGCGGGATACCCCTGGCGGATTGACGCCACCGCCGCGGGCAAGGCGGGCCGGCTGCTCGTGGACGCCGCAACCAGCAGCCAGATGGTCTCCGCGTTGATGCTCGCCGCCCCGCTCGCCGACGAACCCACTGAACTAGTCGTGACCAACATGGATTCGTCGGCTCAATACGTCGCGCTCACCACCGAAGTCATGGAGGCTTTCGGAGCGCAGGTGGATACCACCGCGGCCGGATACCGGATCGAGGGTGGTGGGTATGCCGCAACCACCTATGAGGTCCCGATCGATGCCTCCTCTGCGGTATATCCCGCTTGTGCTGCCGCCCTGACCGGGGGTGTGGTGGAGGTGCTCGGTGACATGGGGAACCACCCCGACCGGCGAATAGTCGACGTCCTGGTCGAGATGGGCTGCTCGGCCGAAACCACTCCCGACGGTATGACGGTGCACGGCCCGGCCCGGCTCGTGCCGATCGATGTCGACATGTCCTCGGCGCCGGACGCCGCGGTGTGCCTTGCAATCGTCTGCGCCCGCGCCGCCGGGTCCAGCAGAATCAGCGGGCTGGAGAGCCTCAGACACAAGGAATCGGACCGTCTTTCGGCACTGCACACCGAACTGACGAGATTTGGTGCCAGCATCGTGACCGATAGCGATTCGATCGAGATCGCGCCCGGGGTGGCGGCCCCGGTCGAATTCGAGGTCTACAACGACCACCGGATTGCGATGAGCCTCGCCTTGCTCGGTCTGGTGGTCGGAGGGGTCACCGTAAGAAACCCCGAAGTGGTGAACAAGACCTGGCCCGGCTACTGGGAGTGGCTTGCATCGACCGGTGCGGTACTCACCAAATCTGAGTGATCACTCACAAAGGGCGTGATTGCAACGCGCACCCTGCGGAGACTTGCTATGTTAGTCGCCACGGAGAGGTTGCACCGGTCCATTGCCCCCATTGTCCAGACAACCCCCATCTAGGACGCCCCTGGGCCGGTCCCTCTCCCAAACTCCCGGGTGACGTCTACTCTCGCATCCCGTGAAGCCCGCAATCATCACCATCGACGGCCCGGCGGGCACCGGAAAGAGCACGGTGTCGCGGCTGGTGGCACTCAATCTCGAACTGCCCCACCTCGACACCGGTGCGTACTATCGGGCCGCCACCCTTTGCGGTCTGAGAAGGGGAATCGACCTTCACGATGGGGAGGCGATGGCCGAGCTCGTAGCAACGTCGTCCTTCGACCAGGTCGGCGATCGCATGTATCTCGACGGTGATGACGTCACCGAGGCGATACGGCTGCCCGACGTCACCAACACGGTCTCGATCGCCTCTGCCCATCCTGAGGTGAGGAGGGCGCTGGTGGCCGAACAGCGCCATTGGGTGGAGTCTCGCGAGGGGCGAGCTGTGGTGGAGGGTCGCGACATCGGTTCGATCGTGTTCCCTGGGGCAGGCCTGAAGATATATCTCGACGCATCGGCGGAAGTACGGGCCATGAGACGCGCAGGTGAGACGGGCCAGGATGTGTCACGGGTGTTTCAGGAGCAGGAGCGAAGAGACACGATCGATTCCACCCGGACCGTTTCCCCGCTAACCGTCCCCTCGGACGCAGTTGTGATCGACACCACCGATCTCACGATCGACGATGTCGTGGCCAGGATCGTCGAACTGGCAGGCAAGTCTTCCCCGGAATGACACCTACCATGGTGCGGGAATGACAGTTGAACGAGTCTTGCTTGCAGAACCCAGGGGATTCTGTGCAGGTGTCGAGATGGCCATAAAGGCCCTGACCTGGATGACCCGCATTTTTGAGCCCCCGGTCTACTGCTTCCACGAAATAGTCCACAACGAATGGGTCGTCCGCGCCTTCGAGAAGGTCGGGGTGATCTTTGTCGATGACATCAACGAGGTTCCGGTCGGAGCGCCGGTGATGCTCTCGGCGCATGGGTCGGCCCCCGAAGTAGTAGCAGGTGCCGCCGATCGGGCGGCAGTCGTCATCGACGCCGTGTGCCCCCTGGTGACGAAAGTGCACCATGAGGTCAAGAAGATGTCGACGAAAGGCTACGAGATCCTCTACATCGGCCACGAGGGTCACGATGAGGCAGTGGGGACGGTGGCAGAGGCTCCTGATTCGATCACCCTGGTCGATCCGGAGAAAGGTCTGGGAGACTTCGTGCCAAAAGACGAGTCCAGAGTTGCCCTACTTGCCCAGACCACGCTGGGACTGCATGAGTGGCGCAAGGTGATGGATGACGCCGGCCAGAGGTTCCCGGAGCTCGCCACCGCCAGGAAATCCGATCTGTGTTATGCCACCACCAACCGTCAAGAGGCAGTGAGCCAGCTGAGCGCTGAATGCGACCTGATCCTTGTCGTGGGCTCTCACAACTCGTCCAACACCCAGGCCCTGGTTCGGGTTGCCGAGGAGAATGGCGTCGAGGCCCACCGCATCGACACATCCGCTGACATCGATCCGGCATGGTTGGAGGGCAAGAGGGTTGTTGGCCTCACCGCGGGTGCAAGCGCGCCCGATCATCTCATCGAAGAGGTAATCGACTACATCGACCCCGAGCGGGGGTTCGAGTTGTGGCACGTCACCGAAGAGGCCGAGTACTTCCCGCTTCCACCGCAGCTGCGGGCTTTTGTCACGACCCTGCAGCATCTGGTCGAGGCCGGTGTGACCGCCTCAGGCCCATCGGGGACGGGCTATCTCGAGCAGGATCGGACCTGGACCGCCTCTGAGGCCTTGAGACTGATCAGCGCCTAGATGAACGTGATCCCGGTAGTCGCCGTCGTCGGGCGGCCCAACGTTGGAAAATCGACCCTGGTCAACAGGATCATCGGGTCCCGCACCGCCGTCGTCGAGGAGAGGCCCGGTGTGACCCGGGATCGCCGCCAGTTCGACGCCGACTGGGCGGGTCGTCGATTCATTGTCGTCGATACCGGTGGCTGGGAGTTGAAGCCGGGCACGGGAATCGACGAGTCGATCAAGCAGCAAGCGGAGGCCGCCTTGAGCGGTGCTGACGTGGTCGTTTTCGTCGTGGACGCCACCACCGACCTTTCCGACGACGACACCGGCGTCATCTCGACACTCCGCGGAACCGGAGTGCCGGTGGTCCTTGCCGCAAACAAGGTCGATAGTGCGAGAGCCGAAAGCGAAGTGGGACGCCTTTGGTCTCTAGGGCTCGACGAGCCGTACCCGATCAGCGCATACCACGGCAGGGGAATGGGGGAGCTGCTCGATCGGGTGGTTTCCCTCCTCCCCGAGGAAGGAAACGAGTCCGGGGCCGAGCCCGACCCCCGGCCCCGCCTCGCAATCGTGGGCAGGCCCAACGTCGGTAAGTCGACCCTGCTCAACAGGTTGGTTGGTGAGCAAAGGGTGATTGTCTCGGAGGTTCCCGGGACGACGCGCGACCCGATCGATGTTGAAGTCGAGATCGACGGCGTCGAATACACCCTGGTCGACACGGCAGGGATTCGCCGCAAACCGCAGATCACTGAAGATGCTGATTTCTACGCGGTGGTGAGGGCACGTGAGGCTCTGAAGGAGGCGGATGTCGCCATCCTCATGATCGACGCCACCGATGGCGTCACCCATCAGGACCAGCGCATTGCCAGCGAGATCGTCGAGGCCGGCGTCGGCTTGGTGATCCTGCTCAATAAGTGGGATGCCCTGGACGAGGAGCAGCGAGAACTGACCGAGCGATCCCTCCCCGACCGATTCGGTTTCGTCTCCTGGGCCCCGGTGCTGCGTCTGTCAGCGGCGACGGGAGCCCGGCTCAATCGCCTGGGCGCGGCGGTTGCAACGGTTTTCGAAACACGGGTGAACCGGGTGGGTACCGGTGAGTTAAATCGCCTCGTCAGAGACTGGACTTCGTCTCACCTGCCGCCGGTCCGTAAAGGACGGCGCCCGAAAATCCACTATGCCGTCCAGGCGGGTACATCCCCTCCCACATTTGTCCTCTTCCACTCGGGTGGCGACCTTGGAGACGACTACCTGCGGTTTCTCGAGAACCGGCTGCGAGACGCCTTCGATTTCACCGGAAATCCGATTCACATCGTCACCCGGAAACGGGAACGAAATGCGACAGAGAGATGACGGAACGTCCTGAGTCTCCTGAGGTGGAGGACCTGCCAACACCGTTCCTGTTCAAGGTGATGGTCGGCCTGGCCGTCCTCTATCTGGGGTGGAGAGTGGTCGAGGGTGTCATCTGGCTGATCCAGGTACTCGGCGGTTGAGGCCGAGCACCTGATTCAGTCGGGCTGGGGAGATTTGAACTCCCGACCTCCGGTCCCCCAGACCGGCGCGCTAACCAAGCTGCGCCACAGCCCGGATATCGGAGAGATGGTAGCGAGTTTTGCGGGTCACTCTTCATCGTCAAGTTCGCGGGGTTTGTGCCGATCTATCAGGGGGAGGTTGCCGCCTATGCCCAATCAATTGCTCAGAGCCCTGGGTGCGAGCTTCGTCGTGATCGGCGTCGCTGTCGCTGGCATGATTCAGATCACCGACAGAGACCCCGCCGGTGCAGTGGATATAGTCAGCGCTCCGGCTGATGGATCACCGTCATCGATTCCTTCCCAATCCGAAGTTGTCGCAGTTCTCGACAACCCCGAGGCCTTCATCTACAAAGTTGGCCTCCTCGGTGCAGTGGACAACCTGAACTTCTGGGAGTTCTACGGATCGCCGCCGACGGTATGGGAGTCCTACGTTCTCAGCCCGACCAAGGCCAGCCTGTACCGGCTCGAGACCGAGACTCTCACCCTGGCACCTGATCTTGCCGCCGGAATGGTGGCACCGACCTGGAGCAAGAGCGGCTGGCGGGTTGTCGTTCCGCTGCTGAGCAACAGCAAGTTCAGCGACGGAACGAAGGTTGCGGCCACCGATCTCGAGTTCACCTTCGCCACCGTGCGCAAGTTTTCGCTCGGGGGTCAGTGGGAGGATGCCTTCCCCGAAGCCGTCGCCTCGGTGACGGCGCTCGATCCTCACACCGTCGAAGTGAGTTTCACCAGTCGGCCCAGTCTCGAAGTCTGGCCGTTTGGAGTTGGTACCGCTCCGGTGATGTCTGCAGGTCACTGGTCCGACTTGGTGGCGGGGGTGGCCGATGCAGACGGGCTGTTCGATCTGGCTCCGGCGGGAGATCCCGCCAGCGGGCCGCTCGAGTTGGTCGAGGCGGCGGCAGATCGATTGCTGAGCCGGCCCAATCCCCATTACACCGGGCCGCAGGGGAGGAACATCGAGTATCTGGTGTATGGAGCCTCTGCCGATGCCATCGACGCCCTTGCTGCCGGGAAGGTCCACACGATCCTCTCGCCAAGGGGGCTAACAGTGATGGAGGGCGAGACCCTGGCGGCGACCGAAGGTGTCGCAACCGTCACCAGCCCCGCGTTCGGGGTCCGCTACCTGGCTTTCAACACCCACCGCTTTCCGATGAGTGATCTGGCTTTCCGTCGAGCAGTAGGGCTGCTCGTCGACAGGGACGCCCTGGCCGGTTCGGTTGCCGGCGCCGAGGCGGCCAGCACGATGCTGCCGGCCGCGAATTTCACATGGTTCGACGGAAGCCATGCCCCGGAGACCGGGGAAACGAGCGAAGATCCCGGCCCTGCACTCGCACTCGTGCTCGACGGGCTGAAGGCCTCGGGTTACTCCTGGCAAACCGAGCCCGCTCATGTAAACGGTTCCTTCGTTCCTGGGTCCGGGTTAACCGTCAATGGCCAGAAGCCGGCCACATTGACGATTCTGACTTCGGGCGACGCATTCGACGCCGAGCGAGCCTCCTATGCCGCAGAGGTCGCGGTCGCAGTCGAAGTCCTCGGCTTCGAGGTCCTGGCGGTCACGACCGACTTCGACACGGTCATCGACCTGACCTTCACACCGGACGAAAGCGGGGCACTCCAATACGACATGGCGTTGCTCGGCTGGTCCCTGGGTAATCCGGGGCTCCCTTCCTTCTATGCAGATCTGTTCGGATCCGATTCGCCCGCCAACAACACCGGGTACGCCAGCACGGAGATGGACGAACTGATCCGCCGTTATCAGGACGCTTCCGACCTCGCCACCGCTCGGGCCCTGTTGTGGGAGATGGAGGAGGTGCAGGCGCGCGATCTCCCCTACCTTCCGCTCTACTTCAGCCATATGGTGGAGGCATACCGGTCGGATGCCATCGCCTTGTCCGCCCTGCCTGGCCTGGGAGGGATCCAGGGAGCCCTGGGCGCATTCCACCTGGTCCACCCGGTCCACTGAGCGAGGCACTGGAGCGGGGCTGGTGCTGACGCCGGCGCTTGTTGGTTAGTCTGCCTGCGGTGGAGCCCACACCCTCAGATCGCATTGTCACCCTGCCGAACGCGGTGTCTTTTGCCAGGCTCCTCGGGGTCGGGGTCTTCTGGTGGGTGCTCGTCGTCGATGAGAACATCGCTTTGGCCGCCTGGCTGATCTTTATCATCGGTTGGACCGACTGGATCGACGGTTACCTGGCGAGAAAGCTCAACCAGGTCACGAAACTGGGCAAGGCTCTCGACCCGGTGGCAGACCGGTTGATGATCGTGTCGGCGGTGGTTGGAGGGCTCATCGTCGGGGTTGTCCCGGCGGTCATTGCCATTCCTCTCCTGTTGAGAGAGGCGCTGATGGGGGTCCTGACCGTCTATCTCGCGATGCGCGGTGGTGGGACGCTCGAGGTTCGCTACCTGGGCAAAGCCGCCACATTCGCCCTCTATGGCGCGATTCCGGCTTTCTACCTGGCTGCGGCAGGGTTCCTCGAAGGGCTCATGCTGGTCCTCGCCTGGTTCTTTGGCTTTCTCGGTTTGATTCTCTACTGGTATGTGCTCGTGGAGTATGTAGGCGACGTCCGTTCGGCACTACCCAATGTAAAGTCGCTACGCGAACCCGATGAACTCACCAAGGAGAATGATGCAGGTTCCTGAGGATCTCAAGTACACCGACGAACACGAATGGATCAAGGAGTTGGATGGCCGGCTCCGGATCGGGATCACCGATTACGCCCAGGACCAGCTCGGCGACATCGTCTACATCGAACTTCCCGAGGTGGGCAAGTCCGTCGCCAAAGAGGACATCCTGGTTGAGGTAGAGTCCACGAAGTCGGTAGGTGAGGTGTATTCGCCGGCCACGGGCACGGTCGCCGCGGTCAACGGGGCGGTTTCGGACAATCCGGAGCTCGTCAATTCAAGTCCATACGACGAAGGCTGGCTCGTCGAAATCGAACCCGACGGCGGACTGGACCACCCGGCACTGCTCGACGCAACCGGCTATCGGGAGTTGACCGAGTAGTCATACCTGTCTGAAGTACAATTCCTCTCTAACATCGGGGGCAAGATGAACGAGGAAAGCCGGAAAGACGGCGGCGAAGAGCACCAGGTCGAGGTCGAAAACGACCCAACCGTTATCTATGTGCCCTTGAGCGAACGCGGGCAGCACCCCCTCAGCAAAGACGAGGCCGCACATGTCGGAGGGTTCGAGGGCTACGCACTTGTCGTCGAACAAGGCCCGCGGGCCGGGCTCACATTTGTCCTCGGAGAAGGCAACACCACGGCGGGGAGGCACCCCGAGAGCGACATCTTCCTCAACGACGTCACGGTGTCGCGGCATCACTGCCGCTTTGTCCTCAACGGCGACGAACTCAGTGTCGAGGACAGCGGTTCTACCAACGGTACCTACGTCAACGAAGCCCGAGTGGACGCTGCCTCGCTCGCCCCCGGGGACGAGGTCCTGGTCGGACGCTTCCACTTCGTCGTGGCTCACGGCGATGTCTGATGCCGATCTGCTCAGCATCGGCGAGGTAATCAACGAGCTGCGGGACGAGTTTCCCGACGTCTCGGTGTCCAAGATCCGGTTTCTCGAGTCTCAGGGCCTGGTCGACCCGCATCGGACCTCCTCGGGGTACCGCCAATTCGGCTCCGACGAGATGGCCCGGATCAGATTCATCCTCCAGCAACAACGTGACCATTTCCTTCCTTTGAAGGTGATCAAGTCGAAGCTGACGCTCTGGGAAAGGGGTGAGGACACGTCGGCTGCTGCCGAGCACGGGGACGTCATCGAGCCCGGCGGGGAGCCGCTCAGCCGCACCGACCTCCTGAAACGATCCTCACTCGACGACAAGGAGCTCGACGAGCTGATTGCAGCGCGGATCATCAATCCGATCGAGGGGTCGGATGTCTTCCCTCCCGAGGCAGGGATCATCGGTTCGGAGGTGCGGCGCCTCCTCGACATGGGCCTGGAGCCCCGCCACCTCCGCGCGGTGAAGCTGGCTGTGGAAAAGGAGAGCGAGTTGCTTCTCCGATTGGTGGATCCTCTCGCCCGTGCCAACAACGCAGAGGCCCAAGAAAGGGCACGAGATGTGCTGTCGGCTTCGAACGACTCGGTCCAGGCGATGCATCGGGCAATGCTCAACGGGGAGTTGCGGCGCTACCTGAGCTCATGAAGACCTTGATCCGCCTGACGGTCGCCATGCTGGTGATCACAGGGCTGCATGCGCCGGTGGCACTTGCAGCACCGCTGACCTACCCGATTCAGGTTGCTGAACCCTGGCCCGTGCCGGACGCCCCGTTCCCAACCGCGCCGAGCTGGGTGCTCTACGATGTCGGCGCCGGGGTGACAATTGCCTCCCGCTCCGCCGACGAGGTGAGAGCGATGGCCTCGGTGACCAAGATCATGACTGGCCTGCTCGTGGTCGAACTCGCCGATTTCTCCGACGGGGTCACGATCTCGGCAGCCGCCGCCGCCACCGGAGAAAAAGAAATCAACCTTGTGGCAGGGGAGACCGTGACCGTTGAAGACCTGTTCAAAGCGTTGATGGTGCACTCGGCCAACGATGCCGCAACGGCCCTCGCCGAGCACATTGCCGGCTCGCTCGCAGGCTTCGTGGAACTAATGAATGAGAGGGCGGATTCGATGGGCCTTCTCAGCACGAGTTTCGCCAATCCCCATGGGCTGGACGCCACCAACCACTACACCACGGCGAACGACCTGCTCACCATGACCAAGGAAGCCATGCAGCACGAAGAGTTCGCCGAAGCGGTGCGACTGCAGTCATTCGCCTTCCCGCCCGATCCCGAAGGAAACCCCCGGATCGCGCAGACGACGAACTTGATGCTCGCCGACTATCCCGGCATGCTCGGAGTCAAGACCGGTTTCACCAACCGGGCCTTGCTCACTTTCGTCGCCTTTGCCGAACGCGACGGACGGCAGGTGATAGTCGTCGTCCTCGGCTCCGATGGCGAGCGAGCGCACTTCGCCGACGCCCGGCTGTTGCTCGACTACGCCTTCTCCCGGATGCCCTATTACGCGATGCTGAGCAGCGGCAACCCCTATGTCTCGGCCACGCCACGGGTCGATCCGTCCCCGCTGAGCGTTTCCCGCGATGCCGAGGCGTACCTCCATCTCGCGGCACAGGGCGTGTTCTTGGATCCGCCTTCGTCGATCAGAGGCTCGGACACACTCGAACCGCCCCCGATCGTGGAGACCGTGATCCGTCCCAGCGCCGGCCCGCAGTCGCTCTGGGAGTCGCTGACCTACTGGTTCGGCCCTCCCTCTCGGTGATGAGAAGCTTCGATTTCGCAGCAGAAGTCATCAGCACCGAGGAGATCCATTCCCGCGTGTCCGAGCTTGGCAGGGCGATTTCGGAGGACTACCTGGGACGTGACCCGGTATTCGTCTCGGTGCTGACCGGTTCGGTGTTGTTCTCCGCGGATCTGATCCGGAGTGTCTCCCTCCCGGGCGAGATCGACTTTCTCGCGCTGAACCGCTTCGGAGAGAGCGGGCGAATCTCGGTTTCCATGGACACGTCCGGCCCTTTGTTCGACCGCGATGTGATCATCGTCGAAGAACTCGTCGATACCGGTCTCACCCTCAAGGTGCTCCGTCAGATGGTCCTCGACCGTGGGGCGCGTTCGGTGGCGACGGTGGGTCTCCTCGACAAGGCGAGGAGAAGGGTCACCGATGTCCCCATCGAGTACCGGGGCTTCGAAGTGGGCGACGAGTTCCTGGTCGGGTACGGCCTCGACTGGGAAGGCCTTTACCGCAACCTCCCCTCGATGTGGGCGATCATGGACATCGACGCATTCGTCATCGACCGCTTCCGCCTTGCCCGCGAGCTCTTCGGCACGGTGCGCGGCGTGGACTGAGTCCGGGGCAGTGATAACCTCTGGATATGGCTGAAGAGCGCAAGCTGATCGAAATGGAGATCGTGGGGGTACGCGTCGAGCTCCCGTCCAACCAGCCGATAGTCCTGCTCAAGGAGTCGGACGGAGCCCGCTACCTACCCATCTGGATTGGCGGCAACGAAGCAACAGCGATCGCCACCGCACTGGAAGGTGTGGTACCGCCGCGGCCGCAAACACACGATCTTCTACGTTCCATTCTCGATGCGGTTGGTGCACTTGCGACGAGGGTGACCATCACCGAAATGAGGGACTCGGTCTACTTCGCCGACCTTCAAATCGACGCCGGTGGCCGCGAAGTGCACATATCGTCACGGCCGTCGGACGCAATCGCACTTGCGGCGCGGACCGGCACTCCGGTTTTCGCCCTCGGCTCGGTCATGGATGACGCAGGAGTCGAATTCGAAGAAGACGACGAGGAAACGGAGGTGAGCCGTTTCCGCGAGCTGCTCGAAGAAGTGACCGTTGAGGATTTCCTCCGCGACGAGTCTTCTTGAACAGGCCCGATGAAGTTTTGCGAGTTTTCCACAGGAAGACGTTGACCCGGGAAGCCGAAACAGGTAGCTTTCTCACAACGGCGAAATTACGCACTTGTAAGCCGGAGGAGTCACATGACGGAAGAGCGGGAATTCGGGTATCGCGCGCCCCAGGTTTGCAACCTGGTCGGGATCACCTACCGCCAGTTGGACTACTGGGCACGCACCGAGCTGATCACCCCTTCGCTGCAAGCTGCCACCGGTTCGGGGTCTCAGCGTCTCTATTCGTTCTCCGATGTGGTCCAGCTCAAAGTGATCAAGCGGCTCCTCGATGCAGGGATGAGTTTGAAGAAGATTCGCCAGGCCGTCGAGATCCTCCGCGAGCAAATGGAGTCTGACCGACCGCTCGCCGATGTCACGCTGTTGAGTGACGGGCAGACGATCTATGCGGCGCATTCCGAAGAGGAGGTCGTCGATGTCTTCAGAAGGGGACAGGGCGTTTTTGGGATCGCAATCGGCCCGGTCGAGACCGAGGTACAGGGCGACATCCACCAGCTCTATCCCCAACAGCAGGAATATGCCGGGGTGATCGAGGCGGGCGCACCCTGAACTCCGAGTCGTTGACCGCGCACGAAGTTCCCTTCGCTCACAACAGTGAGCGACAATTTGCACTCCTCCTCGACTTCTACGGTGTCGAGTGGGAGTACGAACCGAAGTCCTTCCCAATCGCCTGGGACAAGGACGGCGAGCCGACCCAGTTCTTCACACCGGACTTCTACCTGCCCGAAGACGACATGTATATCGAGATCACCACGATGAACCAGAAGCTCGTCACCAAGAAGAACAAGAAAGTGCGAAGGATCACGGAGCACCATCCGGGGATCAATTGCAAGGTCTTCTACCAACGGGACTATCTGCACCTCGTGGTCAAGTACGGGTTGGAGGAGCCCGAAAGCCTCGAAGATGTGACGGCGCCAACCCGGATTCCGGGGAGGCCCAGCATTGTCCGGCTCGAGGACCGCGGGGAACGCCTGACGGGATGAACCAATCTCCGTTGCACGACTTCAACGTCGAACACGGCGCAAGGTTCGTCGACTTCGGTGGCTGGGAGATGCCGGTCCAGTACGACTCAGTCCTGACGGAGCACAAGGCCGTCCGCACTTCGGTCGGCTTCTTCGACGTCTCCCATCTCGGCAGATTTGCGCTGCAGGGATCGGGCGCACCCGCAGCACTGTCTTCGCTGTTGTGCAACAACCTCGACCGCATCTCCCCGGGGAAGGCCCAGTACACGATGATGTTGAACGAAGGCGGGGGGATCGTCGACGACATCATCGTCTGGTGGCTCGGCCCCGACGAGTACTGGCTCATGCCCAATGCGGTGAACCAGGCGAGGGTGATGGCGGCGTTCAATGCCTACGAAGAAGTCCGGGTGACCGATCTCCAGATTTCCACGGCGATGGTCGCAGTCCAGGGGCCCCAGGCCCCTGAGACGATCAAGGACGTCCTCGAACAGGACATAGGGCGGTTCTCGACTGGTCACTTTCAGTGGGGTGGGGGCCCGGTCTGGATGGCTGGCACCGGATACACCGGGGAGGCGGGTGTCGAGTTCGTCACCGACCCCAAGACCGCCAGACATGCAGTTGAGGCCCTGATCCGACACGGGGTCACTCCCTGTGGCCTGGGCGCAAGAGACACCCTCCGCCTCGAGGCCGGACTGTCATTGTGGGGCCAGGACCTCGATGAGATGACGACACCGCTCGAAGCCGACCTCGGGTTTGCGGTCGACTTCAGCCATGAGTTTGTGGGGAGGGCCGCCCTCGAAGCGCAGCGGCAGAGCGGGGTGGGCAAACTGCTGACCGGCTTTGTCATGAAAGGGAGAGGCATTCCGCGACACGGGCACGAGGTCCGCAGCGGCGACAGCACCGGAATCGTCACATCGGGCAATATCAGCCCCACACTCGGCACCGGGGTCGGAATGGCTTATATGAGCCCGCCGGTCGAACACGGAGGTGGAATCGAAGTGAAGATACGCGATCGTTGGGTGCTGGGTTCGGTGCATAAACCACCGTTTCACAAATCATGAGACATCACGGCGCAGGTGTGACCCGCAGCGAAGATCATCCTGAGTACGGGCATCAGGTCATCCGTTCGTGGCATCCAACGAGGAGCCCCGCCGCCCGGATACTCCTCGTCCACGGGATCGCCGAATACAGCGGTAGGTACGAAGCCGTCGGGGAGTTGCTCGCTGCTGCGGGCTTCGAGGTCCACTGTCCCGATCTCTTCGGTTTCGGAGAGAGTGGAGGAAGACGAGCCGACATCAGCGACTGGGCCGATTACCACGATCAGGTACAGGGCCATCTCGGGTTCTTCCGGGAAGACTCCGAAACACGAACTGTCTTGTTAGGCCAGTCGATGGGCGGCCTCATCGCCCTCGGCTACCTGCTGTCCGACCGCCCTCAGCCCGACCTTGCTGTACTGAGCGCCCCCGCCATCAGCGGTGGAGCGGCATGGCAGAGGGCTATTGCCGGCCCACTGGCCCGTATCGCACCCTCTCTTCCCATACCCAACAACCTCGATGGCTCTCAGCTCAGCCGGGATCCAGACGTCGCCGAGTTGTATTTTGCTGACCCGCTGGTACTCACCAGCACCACTGCCCGGTTGGGCAGCTACTTCTTGCGTGCCCAGACGGCGGCGAAAGCTTCCCTGGACAAGCTGGGGGTGCCCACTCTCGTCGTGCATGGCGGTGCCGACCGTATCGTGTCACCGGCGTCGACCGCCGGCCTTAGCGAGTTGCCCGGCGTGGAGCGGCGGCTTTACCCGAAGTTGCGTCACGAGATCTTCAACGAACCAGAAGGCCCCGAAGTCATCGCGGATATCGTCGAGTGGCTCATGCAGCGCGTCTGACCGCTGCACCGGGTATCAATTCTGGTTCCTAA
>JBHJOQ010000152.1:0-6439 GCA_050329555.1 Acidimicrobiia bacterium
ATCGGCATTTTGGGGGGCGTGACGGCGAATGCCCTTCCCCATGGGCGGTCGGGGTTGTCGTGTGCTCGGGAGACGCTCGTCGATGCGGATTTCGGTGCGTCCCGACGGCCTGTTTCGGCCGTGAGCGGCTCGCGGTGGACGGCGGGTCCCGGTGTTAGGCGACCGCCCAGCTGGTTCCGGTGTGGTCGAGGCCGAGGTTGACGAGTCTTCGCAGGTTGATGGCGGCGACGCGGAGGGCGAGTTGGGCTTGGTTGGCTTCGACGCCTCGGTAGCGGACCCGCCGGTGGTGTTTGCCCACCAGCCAGGAGATGGATCGTTCCACCATGGGTCTGTGCTGTCGGTAATCGTCGGCGAATTCTCTTGCCGTCCATGCTCTGCGGGCTTCGACCAGCTCAGAGTCGTGGGCAGAGATGTGAAGCACCCGACCGTCTTTGGCAGTGGTGCACCGGGTCCTGAGCGGACATCTTTGACAGCGTTTCCCAAAGGTGGCCGAACCCTTGGGGGCGATGGTGACCATATGTCCCTGGGGGCAGGTGACGGTGCCCGCCTGGTGGTCAACTTCGAAGTCGTTTCGGGTGAACCCTCCGTCGATGGCGGGTCGGCGTAGCGGGATCGGTTTGATCGCCTGTTCATGTCCTGCCTTGCGCAGCTCGTTTCGGGTCTCCCCGGATCCGTAGGCGGAGTCGGCAAGCACCACCAGACCGGGTTCTTCTCCGGCGATCAGCTCCAGGCCGGTGGGTCCGTCTGGAGTGTTGGCCGGGGTGAGCGCTGTGGCGGTGATGATCCCGGTTTCGGGTTCGACCGCGACATGCGCCTTGTAACCGTCCCGGTATTGGCTGGTCGACTTGTGCATGTGCCTCGCTTCGGGGTCGACGGTGGAGATGACCCGGTCCGCAACCGTGCCTTCGGCGATCCGCCAGCTGCCTTCGACGTCGCCGGGTTCGACATCTTGGCCGGCGACCAACGCCAACAATCCCACCGCATCAGCCTGGTCGTCGGTGAGATCCACCCCCGCCAGCGCTGTGATGACCCCCAAAGCGTCGTTGACCAGACCGGTGACCAGGCCGGTTTTCGCCTCCGGGTCGTCCCAGGCGCACACCGGCTTCCCCGCCCGGTCATAGTCATGCGCCGTAACCGCCACCTCCCCGGCTTCGGGGATGAGACGCCGCACCCGGCGGATCTGGGATACCAGTTGGGTGACCGTGTCCTGGGTGGCCACCGCATCATCCAACAGGGTCGAATCCAACGCCCTCCGATGTTTCCCAGCCAAAACCCCTGTCGCCTCCACCACCTCGGTGATCACCTCAAAGATCCGGTTGGGACGATCCGACGCGGCAAGACGCTGCCGCCAATAGGTGAACACCGTGTAATGAGGACCCTCGTCGTCGAGAGCCAGACCACAAGCCACCTTCCAGCGGATATCACAGCGGAGAGCATCAGCTGCTTCCCGATCCGACAGGCCCTCCAACTCTTTGAGGATCATCGCTGCTGCCATCACATCCGCCGGGATCGACGGCCGGCCCCGACCCGACCGGAACAAATCAGAGAACAGGTCATCGGGAAACAGTTCGGCCCGGTGATCAGCCAAAAAGGCGCACACCGACCCCTCAGAAACCAGCTGACGGCACAACGCCGCCGCATCCAACAACACCCGATCCGGACGAGAAGAACCCTGCATACCCCCATTCTGCCAGACCGCGCTCGCGAACGCGAGCACTCCGACCGATTAAATCAACAGTCTTCTAGCATGCCGTGATGCGCGTTGGAATCGGGATTCTCGGTGGGGGCACGGTGGGCGGAAGCCTAGCCAATCAGCTGCTGCGCGATGCCGACGTGATCAAGGCGAAGTCAGGTATCGACGCCGCTCTTGTGCTGGTTGGCGTCCGCGACCTCGAAAAGGTGCGCAACTTCCCCGCCGAGTACGCCACCGACCGCCTCGAAGATCTCGTCCACGACGAACGGGTCCACCTCGTCGTCGAATTGATGGGCGGAATCGAACCGGCCCGGACCCTCCTCCTCAAAGCCCTTGATGCGGGCAAGCCGGTGGTCACCGCCAACAAAGAACTAATGGCGCGGCATGGGGAAGAGCTCATCGGGCGTGCCGCAGAGCGCGGCGTCTCGCTTCTTTTCGAAGCCGCAGTGGGTGGTGCGATCCCGATCATCCGGCCACTTTCCGAGTCGCTTGCCGGAGAGCGGATCGATCGGGTGATGGGAATCGTCAACGGGACTACCAACTTCATCCTCACCGCCATGGAGGACGAAGGACGTGAATACGAGGACGTCCTTGCCGAAGCCCAATCCCTGGGGTTCGCCGAGGCCGATCCCACCGCTGATGTCGGCGGCCATGACTCTGCAGCCAAAGCGGCGATCCTGGCCGGCCTCGCTTTCGGCGTGTGGGTGGATGCTTCCCAGGTGTACACCGAGGGGATCGACAAGATCGACCGGGTCGACGTCGAGATGGCGAACTCCCTGGGTTACACGGTGAAGCTGCTGGCGATCGCCGACGGCGGCGAGAAAGGCCATGTCGCCAGAGTCCACCCCTGCCTCCTCCCGGTGACCCACCAGCTGGCGTCGGTGCGGGGGGCGTCCAACGGGATCTTCGTCGAAGGCCCGAATCTGGGCCAGCTTCTCTTCTCCGGCCCCGGGGCCGGGGGCCAGCCCACGGCCACCGCCGTGCTCGGCGATGTGATCACTGCATCCCGTGAGCTGCTCGGCGGGAGCCAGGTGACCCCGCGCATCAGGTATTCCGCAGGATCGCCACGGAGCTTCGACGACGTCGAGAATCAGTGGTATGTCCGGCTTATCGTCCCCGACTTCCCAGGCGTGCTGGCCCAGGTCGCCGGCGCCTTCGGAGCGGCGGAGGTCTCGATCAGATCGGTGTGGCAGGAGGGCCGGGGCGGCACAGTCACCCTGGTGATCATCACTCATCCCGCCGCGGAGAAGGATCAGCACTCGGCGCTCGACAAGCTGCGGGCGTTGGAAAGCGTCAAGGAGATCGCCGCCGTGATCCGTGTCGTCGACTCTGAATGAAGTATCGATCGACGGCGGGTAACGCCTCGGGGCGCAGCTTCGAGGACGTCGTCCTCGAGGGCGCCGCACCTGACGGGGGCCTGTACATGCCGGAGAGCATCCCCCGGTACGACCCTCCGGCGTCGGGCGTTCACAGCGACTACGTGACAGCAGCGCTGGAAGTTTTCGGCGCCACCGACGTAGACGATCTGGTTGAAGATGCGTTCTCCCGCTTCAACCATCCCGAGGTGGCACCCCTAGTGAGCGTGGGGGGATACCGGGTACTCGAGTTGTTCTGGGGGCCAACCCTCTCTTTCAAGGACCATGCCATGCAGGTGCTGGCACGGCTCTTCGACCGCTACCTGACCGAGCGGGGAGAGCAGCGGACGGTTCTGGTTGCCACCTCCGGCGACACTGGGTCGGCGGCAATCGAGGCGTTCCGGGGTCTGGACGCAGTGGAGATAGTCGTCATCTACCCGACGGGGATGGTCTCCGACTACCAACGCCGGCAGATGACAACCGTCGCCGACCCCAACGTCACCGTGCTCTCGGTTGCAGGAACGTTCGACGACTGCCAGCGAATGATCAAGGAGGCTTTCCGCAGTAAGTCGGGGTTGGCCTCGGCGAACTCGATCAACTGGGGTCGGCTCGCATCGCAGGTCGGGTACTACCTGGCCACCGCAGGCCAGGTCGACGGCCCGTTCGAAGTGGTGGTGCCCACCGGCAACTTCGGCAATGCGTATTCGGGGTGGATGGCGAAGTTGATGGGCATTCCGATCGAACAGATCGTGATCGCCACCAACGCCAACAAGGTCCTGTTCGATCTCCACGAAAGTGGCTTGGTGGTTGCAGGCAAGGCTGTCGCCACTCTTGCCCCGGCGATGGACATCCAGGTCCCCTCCAATCTCGAGCGATACCTCAGCGACCACGAACCCACAGCCTTCTCTCGCGACTTCCGGGCCGGCTGGGCCGATGACAGGACCATCCTCGAGACGATCGCCCGCGTCTATGAGACCCACGGAGCGCTGATCGACCCCCACACCGCCGCGGCATGGGCTGTGGCCGACACTCTCGACCCTCCCACGGTCCCCAGGGTCGTGGTGTCGACCGCCCACCCTGCCAAGTTCGCGGCGACCATCGAACGGGCCACCGGAATCATCCCCGAGGTCCCGGAGTGGGGGACCATCGATCCCAACTTCCCGGAACGCAGTATCGAGATCGGCCCCGAGCTAGAAGCGCTCGAGGAGTACCTGTAAGGGGTCTCTCCCTCCGCTGGTAACTCTCCCTCCGCTCGCGGAGGGAGTGGCGCCGGACCGATAGGGCCGGCGTCGAGGGTGGGACGTGCCCACCAACGGAGCTCGAGACGCTGTGTTGACGCGGCGGCTCTCAACTTGTGGAGTCTCAGTCCCCCTTCCGGCCATTCCTTCCCGGAATGGCCACCTTCCCCCATTCGGCTCCGCCTCCGGGGGAAGAGCCGCTTCTTTCGGTCGCTGGGCCTCTGGCGGAACAGCTTCGCGGATTGCTTTGCGCAAATAAATGTAGGGACTACCATGTTGATTGTGCGGATGCCACGGGACATCGGCACCATTCCACACTCAGGCTTCTCCAAGAGGTATGCCCTTTTGTTCTCGGAGCTTCCCGATCCGATTTCCCACAGGGACCAATCGCGAAGGATCAAATGACCACTAGAGCTCAACTTCAGGGCAAAGCCATCGACGAATTGAAGCAGATTGCCTCGGCAGTCGGCATCGAGACTGATGGCATGCAGAAGTCGAAACTGATCTCCGCTCTCATGGAGGCCGGTGAGGTTATCGACGGCGAGCCGACCGAAAATGTCGACCTTCCGCAGGCGACGCCTCGCGCCGAAAGAAGCGTACGTCCGTCGTCGAGCGACGAGTCAGACGATGACGACGACTCCGACGACGACGACAACAACAACTCCGAGCGTGGCCAGTCAAACGGCAGAGGCGGCGGCCAGCCGTCGAACAACAACGATGGGCAAGGCAACCGGCGCAGGCAGCGCAACCGCCGTGGCGGTGGGCGTGACGAGGAGCAGATCCCCGAAGGCGATCTCGAAGTTCGCGAGGGCTTGCTCGATATCCTGCCCGAGGGATACGGCTTCCTCCGGGTAACCGGATACCTCCCCGGCGACAAGGACGTCTACGTGTCGGCCAATCAGGTGCGCAAATTCCGTCTCCGCAAAGGCGACGTCGTCTCTGGGCCGATCCGCCCGCCGCGCAGCAAAGAGAAGTTCCCGGCAATGGTCCGAATCGACAGCGTCAACGGCATCTCGCCCGACGAGGCAATGCAGCGGCCGAAGTTCGAGTCGCTCACACCTCTGTTCCCTGACCAGCGCCTCCGCCTCGAGGTGGAAGGCAAGCGGGACAACATCCTCACCAGGATCATCGATCTCATCGCCCCCATCGGCAAGGGTCAGCGTGGGCTGATCGTCTCACCGCCCAAAGCGGGCAAGACGACGGTCCTTCAGGAAGTCGCCCAGTCGATCACTGAGAACAACCCGGAGTGCTACCTCATGGTTGTCCTGGTCGACGAGCGGCCCGAAGAGGTCACCGACATGCAGCGCTCGGTCAAGGGCGAGGTCATCTACTCCACATTCGACCGTCCCGCTGAGGAGCACACCCAGGTTTCCGACCTGGCAATCGAGCGTGCCAAGCGCATGGTGGAAATCGGCACCGACGTCGTGATCGTGCTCGACTCGATCACTCGGCTCGCCCGGGCGCACAACCTGGCGACACCGGCATCGGGAAGAATTCTCTCCGGTGGTGTCGACTCCCAGGCCCTCTACCCGCCGAAGCGCTTCTTCGGTGCGGCGAGGAACATCGAAGAGGGCGGTTCATTGACCATCCTCGGGACTGCTCTCGTCGAAACCGGGTCCAAGATGGACGAAGTGATCTTCGAGGAGTTCAAGGGGACCGGCAACATGGAGCTGCGCCTCGATCGGCGCCTCGCCGACAAGCGGATCTACCCTGCGATCGACATCGAGGCTTCGGGAACAAGAAAAGAAGAACTCTTGTTTGACCGCAAGGAGCTGGAGCAGGTCTGGAAGCTTCGTAGGGTGTTGCTGGCTTTGGAGTCAGGAGCAGCGATCGAGCTTCTCATCGACCGGCTCAAGACCACGCAGACCAACGAAGAATTCCTCACCGAAGTGGCGAAGAGCACATCTTGATCCAGGAGAAATGATGAAGGCAGATATTCATCCCACATACGCCGAGACGACAGTGACCTGTTCGTGCGGCAACACATTTCAGACCCGCAGCACCAAGCCCGGCGATATGCGCGTCGAGTTGTGCAACGAGTGCCACCCGTTCTTCACCGGCAAGCAGAAGCTTGTCGACACCGGTGGTCGCGTCGAGCGCTTCCAGAAGCGCTACGGCAAGACAGCCTTCACCAAGGCTTCCGGTGAGTCGGA